>DASUTW010000182.1:0-2468 GCA_036374395.1 Actinomycetota bacterium | reverse complement strand
GCGGAGGCCCTCCTCGGCGACGCGAAGCGCGTCGTTGAGTTGGACTTCGGGCAATTCGACCGAGCCGAGGACGTGAACACGCTCCTTGGCGCCCCGCCCGCCTACATCGGGTTCGGCGAGCACCTCCCGCTGCACGACCTGTCCCGGATGCCCTGGAGCGTCGTCCTGTGCAAGAACGTGGACGGCTGCCACCCCCAGGTCCGCGAGGTCCTTGCCCAGGCCCTCTCCGACGGATTCCTGACCGAGCGGAGCGGGAAGCGCGTGTACCTCAGCGACGCCGTCGTGGTCCTGACCGCGCCCTCCGAGGGCGCGGGACGTCTCTCCCCGGGCTTCCTCTCCGAGGAGGGGACCTCCTCGATGGAGCGGGTCCTCGGCGCCAGGCTCCTCGAGCAGGTCGACGTCGTGAGCACCACCAGGCCGGTCCAGGAGACCGAGGGCTCAGGATGGCTCGAGGGCACGCTCCTCGACGGACTCTCGGAGCAGTACCGAGAGGACGGGTTGGACGTGGAGTGGGGAGCCTCCTTCCTGGCCTGGGTCCGGGACCAGCAGCCCTCGCTGCCGTCGAGGCTGATGCTCACCCGACTGGTCGAGCGACGCCTGGGAGAGGCTCTGATCCCGCGCCTCCCCGCGCCCGGGGCGCGGGCCGCCGTGCTCGTCGAGGCGGAGGACGGCGAGCTGCGGGTGACCGACCGGGGCGGCACGGAGTCGGAGGGGGAGTGAGGCGCGGAGGACTCGCGCTGGGGCCGCGCCCGAAGGTGGTGGGGTGAAGCCGATTTGACTCTTCGTAAACCCCCCCATAGGGTCATGAGCCGTCCGAAAGAAGACATCGCGAGCCGCCCAATCGCGATGGGGCGGCCGCCGAAGGAGGTGGCCTATGCGCTCGGTCTCCCGTCTGCTCCCCCTTGCTCTCACGCTCGGCCTGCTGCTGCCCGGCGGGCCGGTGCAGGGCGATGAGACCGTCGGTCCCGGTGGAGGGACCCCCGGCACGTCCTCGAACTTCGAGCTGGTGGGGCACGACCCGCTGTTCAACAGGGGCATGAACGCCGCCCTGGCCGTGTACGAGGACTTCGTCTACGTGGGGAATAGGACCGACGGCTCGAACCGGTGCGGTCTGGGCGACCCGAGACGCGAGGAGCTCGGGCTCGACGAGTGCCCGCACATCAACCCGGGGATCCTCGTCGTGGACGCCTCCGATCCCTCCGCGCCCGAGGTCGTCGACGAGATCGGACCCCCCCACGCCGGGAACGTGCGTGAGACGACGCGCGAGCTCCGGGTCTCCCCGCGTGAGGAACTCCTGATCGTGGCGACGTTCGGATGCAGCAGCGTGATCCACTCCTGCGTCCCCGGTGGCGTCGTCCCCAGCCTCCGGTTCTTCGACGTCTCCAACCCGGCGGACCCGACGCACGTCCTCACGTGGGCGCCGCGGCAGGCGAACGAGTTGATCAGGACCCCACACGAGTTCTACCTCTGGGAGGACCCGCAGGACCCGGACCGTACGCTGCTCTGGATCTCGACGCCGACGGGCAACCGGAACCCCGTCAACGCGAACCTGCTGATCGCCGACATCAGCGACGTCGACGAGGGCGAGCAGCCCACGCTGATCGCCCAGGGGCAGTGGAACCACATGTTCCCTCCGATGGGGAACGTCGCGCTGCACTCCATGACCCCGACCGTGGACGGGAGAACGACCCACCTCGCGTACCTCTCCGGGTTCTTCCTGATCCTGGACACGAGCGAGGTCGCGGAGGGGAACCCGCCCGAGGGGGAGGTCATCGACCTGAACGACGATCTCCTCACGCCCGTGGAGAACCGGCCGACGTGGGACAACCCCAACCCCGGGCATTCGGCGGTGCCGTTCCTCGGGAGGCCGTTCTCGCTCATCACGGACGAGATCTACGGCACGTTCACCAGCGGCGCCTTCGGCTGCCCGTGGGGGTGGGCCCGCACCGCACAGGTGGCCCAGCCGAATAAGCCGCATGTGATCGGCGAGTACCGGATCACCGAGAACTCCTGCCCGCCTCCAACCCAGGCGGACCAGGAGCGAGGCTCGTACAGCTCACACAACCCGACGCTGACGAGGAATCTCGGGCTGGTGACCTGGCACTCGGGCGGCCTCCAGGCGATCGACATCTCGGACCCCGCGGCGATGCAGCAGGCTGGGTGGTACTCACCGGTGCCGCTGGAGTCCGTAGCAACCGAGGACCCGGCCCTCAGCATGGGCACGAACAAGGTCGTGATGTGGAGCTTCCCGGTCATCAAGGACGGGCTGATCTACGTCGTGGACATCCGGAACGGCCTCTACGTGCTCCGGTACACGGGCCCCCACGCGCGTGAGGTGGCGGGGATCGAGTTCCTCGAGGGGAACTCGAACCTCGGCGACGCGCTGAGGCTCGCCAAGTCCGCGCCGCCCCTTTCCTCCTCCCGGGGACGACGGTCCTGGGCCTCGCGGCGACCCTCGGCTGGTACCT
>DASUTW010000181.1:0-4599 GCA_036374395.1 Actinomycetota bacterium | reverse complement strand
GGGCGCGAGCGCCCGAGCGCGACGAAGATCGCCGCCCTCGTGGTGGGCCTCCTGGGCGTCCTCCTCGTCCTGGGGACCCCCACCGGCAGCCTCGACCCGGCGGGCGTGTCCCTGGCCCTGGCCTCGGCCCTCTGCCTCGCCATCTACATCATCGTGGCCCAGCGCGGCGCGGCCGGGATGTCGCCCCTGGTGGCCGGCGGCGTGATCCTCTCCGTCTCCACGCTGGTCTATGTCCCCATCGCGTTCCTCACCGGGCTGCTGCCGGGCGAGGGGCTCGGCGGCGGGCCCTCGTTCGTGGCCGGGGTCGGCCTGGCCACGGGGGCCGCCATCGCCCTCTTCCTGGCCGGGCTGGCCCGCCTCGAGCCGATCCGGGCCTCGATCGCGTCCACCTGGGAGCCCGTCGCGGCCGTCATCCTCTCGGCGATCGTCCTGGGCGAGCGGCTGTCCGGCCTCCAGCTCCTCGGCGGGACGCTGGTCGTGGCCGCGGTGGCCGCGCTCCCCCTGATCCGGGAGGCCGAGGACGCCACCACCCCGCCCGGTCCTCCCATCGCCTGAAGCCGAGCGTCCTCGAACCCGCGAGGGGCCACTGTAGAATGACGACCCCGGAGAGGATGAGGAACGTGGGAGACGGAACGCCCAAGCTGGTCCTCTCGACCGCCCCGTACTACCGACAGCCGCTGGAGCAGGCCTTCAGACAGGCCAGCGCGGCCGGCTTCGAGGCGGTCGAGGTCATGGTGACCCAGGACCCGGACACCCAGGACGCCCAGACCCTTCGCGACCTCTCCAAGGAGCACGAACTGTCGATCGAGGCGATCCACGCGCCCTTCCTCCTCTTCACCCGGCGCGTCTGGACCACCGACCCCGTGGAGAAGATCGCGCGTGGCGTCGCGCTCGCCGAGGAGGCGGAGGTCCCGCTCCTCGTCGTACACCCGCCCTACCGGTGGCAGGCTCGCTACCGGCGGTGGATCGGCCGAAGCCTGGCGGAGCTCTCCGCCCGCTCCGGCGTGATCATCGGCGTCGAGAACATGTTCCCCGTGAGGGTCCGCGGCGCGGGCGGGGTGCGCTTCCACGCCTCCCAGGATCTGGAGAGCCTCGACCACTACCCCACCCTCGTGCTCGATACGAGCCACCTGGCCGTGTCCGGCTTCGACCTCCTGGAGACCTACCAGCGGTACCGGGAGAAGATCGTCCACTTCCACCTCTCCAACAACGCGGGGAAGGGCTGGGACTCGCACCTCTCCGTGGACGAGGGCGTCCTCCCGCTCGACGAGCTGCTGCGCCGGGTCGGCTCCGACGGCTTCGGTGGCACGATCTCGATCGAGCTGGACCTCCGCAGGACGATCGCGGACGAGGGCGCGACCCGCGAGGTCCTCGTGCGGAACCGCGAGTTCTGCGAGCGGCACCTCGGGGTGCGGGCGTGAGCGTCCGGGTGCTCGTCGTGGACGACACCGAGCACGTCCGCCAGATGATGGCGGCGATGCTGCAGATCCAGGGGTTCGAGGTGGTGGGCGAGGCGGCCGACGCGAAGGGAGCCCTCGAGCTGGCGGCCGAGACGACCCCAAACGTCATCGTCCTCGACTTCCGCATGCCCGACGTGGACGGCATCACCGCGACGCGGTGGCTGCTGGAGCAGGACGCCGACCTGGCGATCGTCATGTATTCGGCCTACCTCACCGAGGAAGACGAGCAGCGAGCCCTGGATGCAGGGGTGCGCGCGTGCGTCTCCAAGGTGGAGGGCGTCGAGGCGCTGGCTCGCGAGGTGGCCGCGGCGGCGCTCGCAGTCCGAGGCGAGCGGGCCTGAGCCGGGACCGCTTGTTAGCATCTGGGCGGTGCGCCGGTTCACGCTCGTGACGCTGATCGTGCTGATGGCGCTGCTGGCGATCATGGCGGTGTTCATCGCGATCGACGTGTCGCGGGGGCCGGCGCCGGCCCCGACGCCGACCGAGGAGGGAGAACGATGACCGCTGAGCCTCGCCTGCCGCTCGGGCCCGGCCCCTCGCCCGTCCCCACGCGCGTCCTCGAGGCGCTGGCTCGGCCCACCCTCGGCCACCTCGACCCCGACTTCCTCCAGATCCTCGACGAGACGAACGATCTCCTCCGCGAGGTCTTCCGCACCGAGAACCTCGCCTTCGCCGTCTCAGCGAGCGGCAGCGGCGGGATGGAGGCGGCGATGGTCAACCTCCTGGAGCCCGGCGACACGGTGGTCGTGGGCGTGGCCGGGTTCTTCGCCGAGCGCATGGCGGAGATGGCGAGGAGGACGGGGGCAGAGGTGGTCCGCGTGGAGGGTACGTGGGGACGTCCCGTGGCGTTCGAGGACCTCGAGGCGGCGCTGGGCCAGCACCCCGAGACGAAGGTGATGGCGGTCGTGCACGCGGAGACCTCGACCGGCGTGCGACAGCCCCTCGAGAAGGTCGCCGCCATGTGTCGGGAGCGGGACGTGCTCCTCGTCGTGGACTGCGTGGCCTCGCTGGGAGGTCTGCCCGTCGAGGTCGACCGACTGGGGATCGACGTCTGCTTCTCGGGGAGCCAAAAGTGTCTCTCGGTGCCGCCGGGCCTGGCCCCGATCTCGTACTCGGCCAAGGCGCTGGCGGCGGTGGAGGCCCGGAAGACGCCGGTCCAGTCCTGGTACTTCGACGTGATGGGGGTGCGTCAGTACGTGGGGGCGGCCGACCGCCGCTACCACCACACGGCGCCGGTCAACATGATCTACGGGCTGAACGAGGGGCTGAAGATCGTCCTGGAGGAGGGGCTCGAGGCTCGGTGGCACAGGCACCAGGAGGTGGGAGGCGCCTTCCAGGATCGGATCCAGGAGCTCGGCTTCGAGCTGTTCGCGCCGGAGGAGTACCGGCTGCCCCAAGTGACGTCACTCCTGATCCCGTCCGGGGCCGACGACGCCGGCGCCCGGAAGCGGCTGATCGAGGAGCACGGCATCGAGATCGCCGGCGGCCTCGGCGAGTACCGCGGCCGCATGTGGCGCGTGGGACTGATGGGCCACGGTGCGACGATGGAGAACGTCGACCTCCTCCTCGACGCGATCTCGGCCGTGATCTAGAAGAAGAGCGAGCGACGGGCGGAGAGGTTCCTGTTGAGGGTCTGCTGGATCTCGTCCCGCACTCGGTCCGTCATCTCGAACACCAGCAGCGAGTCCTCCCAGGCCTCCTCGCCGAGCCCGTTCGTGGCGATCGGCGGGCGGAACTCGATCGTCCACTTCGTGGGCAGGGGCAGCAACCCGAGCGGCCCCAGCCACGGGAAGAACGGCGTCACCGGGAAGTAGGGCAGCCCGAACACCCGGGCCAGGGGTCGGGCCTGCGAGATCAGCGGGTAGATCTCCTCGCTCCCCACGATCCCCACGGGGACGATCGGAGCCCCCGCGCGCAGCGCCAGCTCGATGAACCCACCGCGCCCGAACCGCTGGAGCTTGTACCGCTCGCGGAAGGGCTTGCCGACCCCCTTGTACCCCTCGGGGAACACGCCGAGCAGCTCGCCTCGCTCGAGGAGCCTCAGGGCGTCCTCCTCACACGCCAGCGTGTTGCCCGACTTCCGCGCGAGCTCCCCCACGAACGGCATCCGGAACGCGAGGTTCGCCGCCAGCAGCCGCACGTGACGCTCCACCCGATCGAGCAGCCCGAACTTCATGATCACCGCGTCCATGGGGATGGTCCCGGCGTGGTTCGAGACGAGCAGGGCCGGCCCCTCCCGCGGCACGTGCTCCAGGCCCTTCCACTCGACCCGGAAGTACCGCTCGTGGAAGAAGCGGGCCAGCGGCGCGAGGACCGTCTCGGTGAGGTCGCGGTCGAAGCCGAACTCGTCGATCTCGTAGTCGCCGGTGACGCGGCGCCGGAGGAAGGCGAGGAACGCGTCGATCTCCTCGGTGGAGGGGCCCTCGGGAGCCGCCGGCTCCTTCGCGCCGCCGCCGTGCACGCGACACAGGCCGGAGACGTCCACCGCCCGGTTGCGGCAGCGCGCCCCGCTCCTCGTGGTCGCCGTGCAGCGGCTCGGCTCGCGCACAGGGATCGGGAGGACCTCGCCCATCAGCTCCTCGCCTTCTCGAACCGCTCCTGAGCCTTGCGCCGCAGGAACGCGCGGGCCTCGCGCTCCCACTCCTCGACCTGCTCGGAGCTGTAGAGCCGCCGGAGGTGCTCCCCCTCGGCGAAGTCGAGCAGGGCCTCGCGGGTCGTGCGCGCGGGGCGGAAGCCCATCTCCCGTTCCATCCTCGTGTTGTCCGCCACGCGCCCGTAGATCAGCAGGCGGAGCTGCTCGGTGGAGAAGTCGACGAGCCCGAACCGGCGCAGCAGCGACGCCACCGGCGTGGCGAGCGGAAGGGCCAGCGGCAGTGAGGGCCTCCCCAGCAGCCGGAGGGCCTGCGAGAGCAGCACCACCCCGTCGGCGGCCACGTTGAAGGTCCCCGGATGGGACCCACGGACCACCCGATACAGGGCCTCCACCGCGTCCTCCTCATGGATCATCTGGAGCCTCGGGTCGTAGCCGAGGGCCGTGGGGATCAACGGGAGGGAGAAGTAGCGCGTGAGGGTCGAGGCCACCCCGGGCCCGATGAAGTTGGCGAAGCGAAGGACGGTGAGGTCCACGTCGTCCCGGCGA
>DASUTW010000180.1:0-19060 GCA_036374395.1 Actinomycetota bacterium | reverse complement strand
GGGAACCCTCGGCATCTGTCACCCGTCATCGCTCGACGTCTCCTGGGGGAGTGCCCCGGGAAGTATCGCCCGTCCTGAAAGGCCGCTCAACAGCGCGTGGGACCGGGGCTGTAGGGAGAACGACCGGTTGGCTCCCCCTCGCTGAGCGACTACAAGTGACGCCAAACCTCGACGGGGAGGAGGAGGGATGTCAGGCGCCTACATCCAGGAGGTTCGACCGTTCACCACCGTGAACGTCGCGCTGCCTCCGGCCGATCAGTCGGGAGGGGTGAAGTACGGCGCGACGTGGCTCTCGCTGGGCACGGACTTCGGGACGGCGACCGTCCGGCTGGCGATCGGGCGGCCCGGCGACTTCAGGATCGAGGACAACCTGCAGGTGCCCACCGGTCGACAGGTCGTGCGCAGGCTGCGAGGCGGCATCGTGGACCAGGTCGCCTCGATCGTCCACCTGGGCGGCCCCCCTGTCTCGGTGCTGGTGGAGTTCGAGACCCGGCCCGACTTCTGATCGGATCGCTGCCGGCCGGAGCGCTTCGGTGAGTATGCTCCGGAGCAGGCATGACCGCACAGGAAGGAGTGATCGAGGTCGCCGGCCTCCGCATGCGGTACGGGTCGGTCGACGTCCTGGACGGCGTGACCTTCTCCGTCAGCCGAAGAGAGGTCGTTGTCCTGCTGGGACCGAACGGCGCGGGGAAGACCACGACCATCGAGGTCGTCGAGGGGTTCCGCATCCGATCGGCCGGGGACGTCTCGGTGCTGGGCGTCGATCCCGCTCAGGCCGGCGAGAGCTGGAGGGCCCGGGTCGGCGTCGTGCTGCAGTCGTGGCGCGACCACGCGAGGTGGACGCCGCGAGCCCTCCTCTCACACCTCGGGCGCTACTACGAGCCGTACTCGACCGCCGAGCGGGCTCGTCCCCACGAGGCCGACACCTTGATCGAGATGGTGGGGATCGAGGCCCAGGCGGACCGGAAGATCCGCACCCTCTCCGGGGGTGAACGGCGCCGGCTCGACGTGGCGATCGGGCTGGTCGGACGGCCCGAGCTGCTCTTCCTCGACGAGCCCACGGCCGGCTTCGACCCCCGGGCGCGCAAGGAGTTCCACGAGCTGATCCATAGGCTCTCGGATCTCGAGGACACGACGATCTTGATGACCACCCACGACCTGGATGAGGCGGAGAAGGTGGCCGACCGCATCCTCATCCTGGCTCGGGGGCGGATCGTGGCCGACGGGACCGCCGACGAGCTCGCTCGCCTCGTGACCCGTGACGCGCAGGTCCGGTGGAGCCGAAACGGCGAGCGATTCACGCACGCGACGCCGGATGCGACGCGCTTCGTCCGCGAGCTGTTCGACCGGCACGGCGACGAGGTATCCGATCTCGAGGTGCGTCGGGCGACGTTGGAGGACATCTACCTGGAGATGGTGCAGCGTCACGAGGCCGGCGTCCAGGAGGCTGCGCCAGGCTTCGAGGGGCTCGGCCGATGAGTCCCAAGGCGCACGCGGTTCGCACGGGGCTCCGCCGAGGGTGGACGGAGTTCGTCCTCAGCGTCCGGAGCCCGCAGGATCAGGGCTTCTACGTCTTCTCGGCCGCCATCGTCCTGCTCTATCTCTTCTTCAACAGGGACTCCGACGTGGCGGGGACCTCCCTGTCGCATGCGGCAGTGACGCTGCCCAGCATCCTCGGGGCGATGGTCACGTTCAGCCTCATCATCGGGCCTGCGTACCAGCTGGCGATGGACCGCGAGGACGGAACGCTGCTTCGGGCCAGGGCCCTGCCGCATGGGATCCTCGGATACGTCTCCGGCCAGGTCCTGACGCACTCGCTCGCCCTCATCCCCTCGTTCGCGGTGATCCTCCTCCCGAGCGTCGTGCTTTTCGAGGGGGTGATGCAGGGGGGCCCGGGTGGATGGCTGACCATGGTCTGGGTGATCGGGCTCGGGCTGCTGGCCGCGATGCCGATCGGGATCATCATCGGGTCGCTCGCCCCAGGGGTGCAGAAGGTCGGCACGTGGGGGATGCTCCCGGTCCTCGTGCTGTTCGGGATCTCGGGGATCTTCTCCCCGCTCCAGAGCCTGTGGGGATGGGTCCAGGTCGTGGCGCAGGTCTTCCCGATGTACTGGCTGGGCCTGGGGATGCGATCCGCGTTCCTCCCGGACGCCGCCGCGGCCATCGAGATCGGTGGCTCGTGGCGGACGCTGGAGACGGTCGCGGTGCTCGGTGCATGGGCGGTGGCGGGGCTGCTCCTGGCGCCGGTCGTGCTGCGCAGGATGGCTCGCAGGCAGTCCGGCTCGCAGGTCGAGGCCGCCCGCCACGAGGCGGTCCAGTGGGTCCGCTGAGGCGTCCGGGCCCCTAGTCGCTCACCGCCGCGAGGGCTTTCTCCAGGATGCCCAGGCCCTCCTCCAGGAGCGCGTCGTCGATCGTGAGAGGCGGGAGCAGGCGTACGACGTTGTCGTAGGTCCCGGCCTTCAGCGCGATCAGGCCCTGGGTGTGGCACTCGTGAAGGACCTGCGCGGCGGCCTCCTTCGCGGGCTCCTTCGTCCCGCGATCGCTCACGAGCTCCATCGCCACCATGGCGCCGAGCCCGCGCACGTCCCCGATCACCTGGAAGCGCTCCGCGAACCCGCGGAGGGCCTCCGTCATCGTGGCGCCGACCCGCTCGGCCCGCTCCAGCAGCCCCTCCCGCTCGATCTGGTCGATCACGGCGAGCGAGGCGGCGGCCGCGACGGGGTTGCCGCCGAACGTGCCCCCGAGCCCGCCCACGTGGATCGCGTCCATCGCGTCCCTGGGGCCCGTCACCCCGCCGATCGGCAGGCCGCCGCCCATCGCCTTGGCGGTCACGACGATGTCCGGGACGACCTCGAAGCGCTCGCTGGCGAACCACCTGCCCGTACGTCCGAAGCCGGTCTGGATCTCGTCCGCCACGAAGAGCGCGCCGCTCTCGGCGCACCAGGCGCTGAGGCGCCGCACGAACTCGGTGCCGGGGACGACGAAGCCTCCCTCTCCCTGGACGGGCTCCAGGATCACGCAGGCCACGTTCTCGGCCCCGATGTGCTGCTCGATGCCGTCGATCACGAGGTCGGCGCACCGCGGCCCGCACTCGTCGTACGGCTCGCCGGTGGCGCACCGGTACGGGTAGGAGATCGGGAAGCGGTACACGTCCGGCGCGAACGGGCCGAACCCCTGCTTGTAGGGCATCACCTTCCCCGTGAGCGACATCGCCAACAGAGTGCGGCCGTGGAAGGCGTGGTCGAAGGTGACTACGGCGGGGCGGCCGGTCGCGTAGCGTGAGATCTTGATCGCGTTCTCGACGGCCTCCGCCCCCGAGTTCACGAGCATCGTCATCTTGTGATGGTCGCCGGGCGTGAGCTGGTTGAGGCGCTCGGCCAGCGCGAGGTACGGCTCGTTCATCGTCACGTGGAAGCACGTGTGGGTGTAGAGGCCGGCCTGCTCGCGGATCGCCTCCACGACGGGAGGCGAGGCGTTCCCCACGTTGAGGACGGCGATGCCCGTCCCGAAGTCGATCAGCCGGTTGCCGTCGACGTCCTCCACGATCCCGCCCGACGCCGCGCGGACGAAGATGGGGACGGTGTTGAACACGCCCCGGGGGACGGCCGTCTCGCGGCGGGCCAGCAGCTCCCTCGAGCGGGGGCCGGGGATCTCGGTGACGAGGCGGCGCTCCTGCGGGATCTCCATCGACAGCTCCTGAAGGTCGGACGGCGCCAGTGTCGCTTGCTCGCCGCGGCCGCTCCACGGCCGCGGCGAGCAAGCGACCAGCCGGGCTTTGTACGGACCGTACACGACCCGCGGGCCCGACGGTGCTCTTGTACGAACCGTACAATCCCCACGTGACCCTGCGCGTCGACGACATCCTGCGATCCCCGGGGCTCGCGCTGCAGCTGGTGGGCGGGCGCTCGGGGAAGGGCAACATCGTGCGCTGGGTCCACGTGAGCGAGCTCGAGGACCCGACGCCCTGGCTGAAGGGCGGGGAGCTCCTGCTGACCACCGGGATGGGGGTCGGGCGCTCGGCCGCCAAGCAGCGAGCCTACGTCAGGAGGCTCGCCGACGCGGAGCTGGCCGGCCTCGGCTTCGGCATAGGGTTCTCGTTCACGAAGGTCCCCAAGGCGATCCGCGACGCGGCGGACGAGCTGGGCTTCCCCGTCTTCGAGGTGCCCTACGCCGTCCCCTTCATCGCGATCACCGAGATGGTCTTCTCGCGGGCGGCCGGGGAGCAGGTGGAGATCCTCCAGCGGTCGATCGAGGCGCAGACGGCGCTCACCCGAGCGGTCATCGACGGCGAGGGGGTGGACGGCGTGGTGCGCGAGCTCGCCGGCGTGGTGGGGGGATGGGCCGTGGTGCTGGAGCTCCACGGCGTGGCGCTGGCGACGGCGCCCCCGTCCGCGGCCGGCCGAGCGGCCCGCCTCTGGGAGGAGATCCAGGCCCGCCGCGCCGACGGCCCGGGCTTCAGCCTCTCGCTCGTGGACCGGGGGGACCACGTCTCGATCCAGCCGGTCGGGGCCCGGGGTCACGTGGAGGCCTTCCTTGCTGTGGGGAAGGGCGAGGGGCTGTCCCAGCTCGATCGGGTGGTGGCGGCCCACGCCGTGTCGCTGATCGCCATCGAGCTCGACCGGAGACGAGCGGTCGTCGACACGGAGCGGCGCCTCCGGGGGGACTTCCTCGACGCGCTGGTCCGCGGGGAGCTCTCGGCGCGGAAGGCCGCGGAGGGGCTCCACCGCTTCGGGTTCGAGCGGACCGACGAGGTGGCGGTGCTCGCGCTGGAGTCCCCGCTCCCGGTGGAGGATCTGCTGTGGGCGGCGGAGGACGTGCTGTCGCGCCGCGGCGGCGGATACCTGACCGCCCCGCGCGAGCAGGACCTGTACGTGCTCGTCCACCCCGACGGGGACGAGGGCTTCGGCGAGCTCCGGCGCCGGGTCGCCGGGAAGCTCCGGAGCTCGGTCCGGATGGGGGCCGGGAGCACCGTGCGGCCGACCAAGGCGGGGAGCAGCCTGCGGGAGGCGAGCTACGCGCTGAAGGTGGCCCGGATGGAGGGTCGGGACAGCGCGGACTTCCGCTCGCTCGGGACGTACCGCCTGCTCCTCAGCCTCCAGGAGCCGGACGCCCTGCGGGCGTTCGCCGACTCGGTGCTCGCCCCGCTGGACCGCTACGACGCCGAGCACGGAGGCGAGCTCGTCTCCTCGCTCCGCGCCTTCCTGGAGCACAACGCCAGATGGGAGTCGGCGGCGGGCGAGCTCTTCGTCCACCGCCACACGCTCCGATACCGGATGCGGAAGGTGGAGGAGCTGGCCGGGAGAGATCTGGGGTCGGCTCACGACCGGATGGAGTTCTGGCTGGCGCTCCGGGCCCGCGACCTCCTCAGAGAGACGGAGCGGCCCGCGAGCTGATCGCGCCCGTCCGGGCGCGTGACTTGGCCCATCCGTACAACCGGGGGGCGGCGGTTGCTCCCTCGTGCGCGTCCTCGCAGGTCCTCCCTCTGGTATGAACCGTCCGGTGCGGAGGGGGGGAGGTCCTTGGCCGGCGGCAACGTAGCCGGACGTTCGACCGATGGACGGACGGACGTCGCCGAGCAAGTGAGGGAGACGACCTCCGCGGTCGAGTTCCGCGACGTCAGGAAGCGCTTCGGCGACGTCGTCGCCGTGGACGGCGTCGACCTCGAGATCCGTCAGGGGGAGTTCTTCTCGCTGCTCGGACCGTCGGGCTCAGGCAAGACGACCTGTCTCCGGATGATCGCCGGGTTCGAGCTGCCGAGCGAGGGCACGGTGCTGCTCTCGGGGCGAGACGTCACGCGTCTCCCTCCCTACGACCGGGACGTCAACACCGTCTTCCAGGACTACGCCCTCTTCCCGCACATGACCGTGGCCGAGAACGTGGGCTACGGCCTCATGGTCCGGAAGGCGACGCGGGACAAGCGCCGGGGGCGCGTGGCCGAGGCCCTTCGGATGGTGCGGCTCGAGGGGTTCGACGACCGGAAGCCCCAGGAGCTCTCGGGGGGTCAGCGGCAGCGTGTGGCCCTGGCCCGCGCGCTCGTCAACCAGCCCTCGGTCCTGCTGCTCGACGAGCCGCTCGGGGCGCTGGACCTGACGCTCCGTCAGCAGATGCAGATCGAGCTGAAGGCGATCCAGGAGAGCGTGGGCCTCACGTTCATCTACGTCACGCACGACCAGGAAGAGGCGCTCACGATGAGCGACCGGATGGCGGTCCTCAACGAAGGCCGGGTGGAGCAGGTGGGCGCGCCCGCCGACGTCTACGAGCGACCGACGAGCGAGTTCGTGGCGGGGTTCGTGGGCGTCTCGAACGTCCTTCACGGCGAGGCTGCCCGGGCCATCACCGGGGAGGCCGGGTCATTCACGATCCGGCCCGAGAAGATCCGGATCGCAGGCCTCGACGACCGGCCGGGTCCCGAGGAGCACTCCGCCACGGGGAGCGTGCGCGACGTCGTCTACCTCGGGGCGCAGACCCGCTACTTCGTCGAGCTGGACTCGGGCGAGGGGCTCGTCGTCCTGCGGCAGAACCTCGAGGGCACCTCGACCGACGCCCTGCAGATCCAGGGCAGGAAGGTGCGGCTCATCTGGAACAGGCAGTTCAATCGCTCGGTCGAGGGGGCCGAGGGGGACGCCGGGCCGGCGGGCCCGGGAGCCGGGCCCGCCGGCCCGGGAGAGGAGGAGGACGCATGAGGGCACATCTCCGATGGTGGGCGCTGCTGGCCGTGGTGGTGCTCGCGGCCGCGAGCTGCGGCGACGACGGGGGCGAGGGCGGCGAGGCCGCAGGGGGCGGCGGCGGAGGGATGATCACCGAGCTCGGCGAGAACGAAGGCCAGGTCAGCATCATCGCCTGGGCTGGCTACATCGAGGACGGAAGCACGGACCCGGCCTACGACTGGGTGAGCGGCTACCAGCAGGAGACCGGCTGCGAGGTGAGCGTCAAGACGGCCGCGACCTCCGACGAGATGGTGGCCTTGATGCAGGAGGGGTCGGGCTTCGACCTCGTCACGGCGTCGGGCGACGCGAGCCTGCGGCTGATCACCGGCGGGACCGTCCAGCCGATCAACCTCGACCTGATCCCGAGCTACGACACGGTCGACGAGCGGCTCCAGGATGCCCCGTGGCACACGGTGGACACGGACGGCGACGGCGAGGCCGAGCACTACGGCGCGCCCTACGAGTGGGGCTCGAACGTCCTCATGTACAACACGGAGGCCTTCGCGGGCGAGACGCCCACGAGCTGGAGCGCGGTGTTCGAGGAGCAGACGCTCCCCGACGGTGAGTCGAACCGGGGGAGGGTCCAGGCCTACGACGGCCCGATCTACGTGGCCGACGCCGCGCTGTACCTGATGCACCACCAGCCCGAGCTCGGCATCACCGACCCCTACGCGCTGACGAGGGAGCAGTTCGACGCCGCGCTCGAGCTGCTGCGGCAGCAGCGGGAGCTCGTCTCGCGGTACTGGCACGACGCGTTCATCCAGATCGACGACTTCACGAACGAGGGGATCGCCGCGAGCTCCTCCTGGCCCTTCCAGGTGAACATCCTGAAGGCCGAGGGCGAGCCGATCGACAGCGTCATCCCCGAGGAGGGCGCGACCGGCTGGGCCGACACCACGATGATGCACGTGAACGCGCCGCACCCGAACTGCGCGTACCGCTGGCTCGAGTGGTCGCTGAACCCGAAGGTGCAGGGCGACCTGGCCGCCTGGTTCGGATCGGTGCCGTCGGTCCCCGCGGCATGCGAGGAGAGCGAGCTTCTCGGCCCCGACGGGTGCCAGACGAACGGCTTCGACAACTTCGACCAGATCCACTTCTGGAAGACCCCGCAGTCCGACTGCTTCGAGCCCGGGAGCGGGAAGGAGTGCGTGCCGTACCACGAATGGGTCACGAGCTACGTCGCGGTGATCGGCGGACGCTGATCCGCGGCGACGATCGGGGGGCGGGGCTCCGCGCGGGGCCCCGCCCCTCGCCCACCCGGCCCTCGAGCGGAGGACCATGGCGGTAGCGACCGAGACGATCCCGATCGCCCGGCGCGTGTCGGCCTTCCTGTACCGGCACCCGGGCATCAAGCTCGTGCTGCTGCTCTCTCCCGGGCTCGCCCTCCTCGGGGTGATCTACGGGGGCTCGCTGGCGGCCCTCCTCCTTCAGAGCCTCTACCGGCTGGAGGAGTTCACCGGCCTCATCGTCCGCGACGTCAGCCTGGACACGCTGGGCCAGCTGACCGACCGGGCCCACCTCGACATCATCGCCCGCACCACCGCGATGGCGGCCGCGGTCACGATCGGGTGCGCGGTGGTGGCGTTCCCGCTCGCCTACTACATGGCGAAGTTCGCCTCGCCGCGGATGAAGACCCTCCTGTACCTCCTCGTCCTGATGCCGCTGTGGTCGAACTACCTGGTCCGAGTGATCTCGTGGAAGCTGATCCTGGCCCAGGAGGGCATCTTCAACTGGTTCGTCGACAAGCTGGCCCTGGACGGGGTGTTGCGCTGGGCGCTCGGGGCCCCGATGATCGGCGGGCCCTCGATCTCGCAGTCCTTCCTCGGGATGTGGATCGTCTTCGTCTACACGTGGCTGCCGTTCATGATCCTGCCGCTCAGCGCCGCCCTGGAGCGGGTGCCCGACTCGCTGACCGACGCGTCCGGGGATCTCGGGGCGCGCCCCCCGATGACGTTCCGCAAGGTGATCCTCCCGCTGGCCCTGCCGGGGCTGATCGCGGGGTCGATCTTCACCTTCTCGCTCACGCTCGGCGACTTCATCATCCCCAGCGTGATCGGGAACTCGACCTTCTTCATCGGGCCGTTCGTGCTGCTGCAGCAGGGCACGGCCGGCAACCTGCCCCTGGCGGCCGCGATGTCGCTCGTGCCGCTCGCGATCATGACGCTCTACCTCCTCGGCGCGAGGCGGGCCGGGGCCTTCGAGGCGCTGTGATGGGGCGGGGCTGGGGGCTTCGGGTCGCGTCGGGGGCCGTGATCCTCTTCCTCTACTTCCCGATCACCATCATCTTCCTCTATGCCTTCACGACCGAGGCGGCCGCGTTCACGTTCCCGCCTCCCGCGCTGACCACGAGATGGTTCGGCGTGGCCGCCGACAACCCGGCGATCTGGGAGGCACTCCGTCTCTCGCTGACGGTGGCGGCGATCACGACGGCGATCGCCCTCGTGTTCGGGAGCCTGATGGCGGCGGCCGTCTACAGGACGCGGTTCTTCGGGCGCGAGGCGATCTCGTTCCTGGTGGTGCTGCCGATCGCGCTGCCCGGGATCGTGACGGGGATCGCACTCCGATCGTCGATCGCTATCCTCGACGTCCCGTTCAGCCTCTGGACGATCGTGATCGGCCACGCCACGTTCACGGTCGTGATCGTCTACAACAACGTGCTGGCGCGGTTCCGGAGGATGTCGCCCAGCCTCGTGGAGGCCTCGATGGACCTGGGGGCGTCGGGGTGGCAGACGTTCCGACACATCCTGCTTCCGAACCTCGGCACGGCGCTGCTGGCGGGGGGCCTCCTGGCATTCGCGCTCTCCTTCGACGAGATCATCGTGACGACGTTCACGGCGGGGCAGCAGCAGACGCTGCCGATCTGGATCTTCTCCAGCCTCTTCCGTCCCCGGGCCCGGCCCGTGACGAACGTGGTGGCGATCATGGTCGTGCTGGTGACGGCGATCCCCATCCTGCTGGCCGCTCGGCTGGCGCGGGGCGAGTCGGGTGGCCGGATCGGCGCGCGTCCGACCGCCGGTCCCGGCGGCGGCGCGCAGTAGGCTGGTCGAGATGGAGACCGATGGCAGGGCCGCCGCGCGTGCGCTGGGGCGCGTGGGCGTCTGGACCTTCGCGCTGGACGCCAACCCCGTCGCGGCGGCGCGCGAGGCCGTGGCCGAGCTGGACGAGCTCGGGTACGGCGCCGTGTGGATCCCCGAGGGCAGGGGGAGCAAGGAGGTCCTGAGCCACGCCGCGGTCCTCCTCGGCGCCTCCGACCGCATCCTGGTCGCCACGGGGATCGCGAACATCTGGTTCCGGGACCCGGCGGCCATGGCGAGCGGCGCTCGGACGCTGGCCGACGGGTTCCCCGGCCGCTTCGTGCTCGGGATCGGCGTCAGCCACGCGCCCACCGTGGAGCGGCGGGTGGGGCTGGCCTACGAGCGGCCGTACTCTCGGATGGTCGCGTATCTCGAAGGGATGGAGGCCGCCCGGTACCCGGCGGGGGGCGCCGGCGGCGCGCCTCCGCTCGTGCTCGCGGCGCTCGGCCCTCGCATGCTGCGCCTGGCCGCGGGGCGCGCCGCCGGCGCCCACCCCTACTTCGTGCCGGTGGAGCATACGGCCCGGGCCCGGGAGATCCTCGGGGAGGCACCCCTCCTCGCGCCGGAGCAGGCGGTCGTGCTGGAGGCCGATCCCGGCCGGGCCCGCGAGGTGGCCCGCGGCTACATGGGCCACTACCTCAAGCTGCCGAACTACGCGGCGAACCTCCGCCGGATGGGATGGTCGGACGACGACATCGACGGCCCCTCCGACGCGCTCGTGGACGCCATCGTGGCCTGGGGCGACGAGGGGGCGGTCGTCCGGCGGGTCCGCGAGCACCTCGACGCGGGCGCCGATCACGTCTCGGTCCAGGTCCTCCTCGAGGACGCGCGCGCGATCCCGATGGACGGGTATCGCCGCCTCGCCCCCGCGCTCCTCGACTGATCCTCCGCCCCGCCGGTCCACGTCTCGGAACGCCCGGATCACGCGCCGGTCCCGGATGCTCTCCGCGACGTTCGCGTCGACGAGGCGGTCGGAGCTCACCGCCCGCGGGTGGCGGCGACCGGCCCGGTCGGGATCGGGAACCGCGACGGGAGCTCCACGACGAAGCTCCCACCTCCGTCCCGCTCCGCCACCGCGAGTCCGTCGTCGCCGGCCCAGAACGCCAGGTCCCCCGACACCGCCAGATGGGCGGGGTCACGGGGGATGGCGCGTGAGATCCTGCGGAGACCCCGGGCGCCGAGCTCCCAGGAGCCGGCGCGGCTCCGGGCCCTCGGGACGAGCCGGAACTCGGGGGCGCGGCGGACGCGCCCATCCCGCACGTTCCACGCGATCGCCTGCTCCTGCCCTTCCCGAACGCCCCAGCCGATCAGCTCCCAGCCCCGGACGGCGTACCCCCTGAGGTTGAGCCGATGGATCGTCCGGCTCCGGACCCTGCTCGGTGTGGTCCGTCCGGGCTCGACCGTGCTCAGGCGCACGGCCGCGGGCGCGCCGCCGCCGGGCGCGGAACGACGCTCCACCTTGGCGTAGACGAGGGCGCCCCCGGGTGCGAAGTCGAACGCGCTGACCCCTCCGTCGACCCAGGTCGGGCGGGAGGCGAGGAACCCGTCGAGCACGAACAGCCCCCCGCCGCTCACGAGGAACGCGAGTCTCCCCGAGTCGTCCGGCGCGTAGCGGATCAGCAGGACGTCGCCCACGATCGGTCCGGGCGTGAGCTCGCCGGTCGGGAGGTCGAGCCGCCACAGCTGGAACAGCTGCGCTCGGTCCTCGGGCACCGGCTGCGTCGCGCTGAAGGCGATGCGCACAGGTCGGTTCACGGTGCGGTCCGAGAGTCCGGGGGGCAGCGCGATGAACCGAAGGGTCTGGGGTGGGGGGTTGGCCACGCCGGGCCGCGCCGGGCGCGGGGGGTCCTGGCGGGGCAGCAGGAGGATGGCCGCCGCCACGAGTACGAGCGCCAGGGGGAGGGCCCAGCGCCTGCGCGTGGCCCGAGCGGGCCCTTCCGGCTCGTGCCGCTGCTCGACCACCTCCGCTTCCAGGACGGCGGTCCCCGATCGGGTCGTCCGCGAGCGGGAGCGCGTCGCCGGCCGCATCCCCGCCTCGAAGAGCGGGACGCCGCAGGAGGGGCAGCGTTCCGGCGCGGGGAGGGGGCCCTCCCACTCGCATCGGAGACAGACGGCCACGGAGCGAGGATACCCCTGCTCACCTGGGAAGATGACGGCCTTATCCGTGCCGTACATCGCGGGTGGTCGCCTTGGCCTCCGCGTCGAGCACGCGCTCCCCCCGCTCCCGATAGGCTGGGAACCCGCAGGCTTCCCAAGGAGGGGTCATGGCCGACCACAAGAAGATGTTCATCGGCGGCGAGTGGGTTGACGGCAGCGGCGAGAGCGTCTCGGTGATCAACCCGGCCACGGGAGCGGTCATCGCCGAGACCCCCAACGCCACCGAGGCGGACGTGGACCGCGCGGTCCAGACGGCCAAGCGCACGTTCGAGGAGATCTGGTTCGACTCCACCCCGGGCGAGCGCCAGGCCATGATGCTGTCCTGGGCCGACGCGATCGAAGCCAACGCCGAGGAGCTGGGGCGGATCGAGTCCGAGAACGTGGGCAAGCCGATCTCGTGGGTGGTGTCCGACGAGATCATGGTGGTGGCCGAGCAGATGCGCTTCTTCGCCGGCGCGGCCCGCGTGATGGGCGGGCTGTCGGCGGGCGAGTACTACAAGGAGGACACGACCCTCTTCACGAGCTGGCTCCGGCGTGAGCCTCTCGGGGTCGTGGGCCTGATCGCCCCCTGGAACTACCCGCTGTACATGGCGATGTGGAAGTTCGCCCCGGCTCTCGCCGCGGGGAACACGATCGTCATCAAGCCGAGCGAGTGGACGCCGCTGACCCTGCTGCGGGCCGCCGAGCTCGCGGCCGACGTCTTCCCGCCGGGCGTGATCAACGTCGTCACCGGCGAGGGGGAGCCGACCGGCGCCTCGATCGTGCGCCACCCCGACGTGGCCATGGTCTCGCTGACCGGCGAGGTCACGACCGGCAAGATCATCGCCCGCGAGGCCTCCGAGACGCTGAAGCGCGTCCACCTCGAGCTGGGCGGCAAGGCGCCGGTTCTGGTCTTCGACGATGCGGACCTCGAGTCGTCGGTCGAATGGATCAAGACCGCGGGCTACTTCAACTCGGGGCAGGACTGCACGGCCGCCACACGCGTGATCGCCGGTCCGAAGATCTACGACGATCTCATCTCGAACCTCGTCTCGGGGGTCGAGGGCATGAAGGTGGGCGATCCCTCCGAGGAGGACACGGAGATGGGCCCGGTCGTGGCCGAGCAGCAGCTGGAGAGAGTGACGGGCTTCGTGGACCGCGCCCGGGAGCAGGGCGCCTCGGTCCTCACCGGCGGCGAACGGATCGGCGGCGAGGGCTTCTTCTACCGACCCACCGTGGTGGCGGACGTGGGGCAGGACTTCGAGATCGTCAAGAACGAGGTCTTCGGCCCCGTGGTGACCGTCCAGCGGTTCGAGGACGACGACCAGGCGATCGCGTGGGCCAACGACGTGGACTACGGGCTCGCCGCCTCGGTCTGGACCCGCGACGTGGGACGAGCCCTGAACGCATCGAGGAGGCTCCGCTTCGGGACGGTGTGGATCAACACGCACATCCCGCTCACCCCGGAGATGCCGCACGGCGGCTTCAAGCAGTCGGGGTACGGGAAGGACATGAGCGTCTACTCCCTCGAGCACTACACGGAGCTGAAGCACGTGATGGCGGCGATCGACTGAGCGAGGTGACCCAGCAGTGAGCGAGACCAGGCCGTTCTTCCTGGCGGGCGAGGCCCGCACCCGAGACGAGACGTTCGAGGTGAAGAGCCCCTACGACGGCTCGGTCGTGGCCGAGATCGCCCGTCCCACGGACGAGGACGTCGAGGAGGCGGTGGCGAGGGCCGCCGACGCGTTCGAGGAGACGCGCGCCCTCCCCACGCACGTCCGCGCCGAAGCGCTGATGCACGTCTCGAGGCGCATCGCGGAGCGGGCCGACGAGGCCGCGGAGATCATCGCCAGGGAGGGTGGGAAGCCACTGAAGTGGGCCTCGGTCGAGGCGAAGCGGGCCGTGTCCACCTTCCGCTGGGCGGCCGAGGAGATCCGTCAGGGCGAGGGCGAGCTGCGGCGGCTCGACGCCGACGCGGGGATGGAGGGCCGGCTCGGCGTGATGCGCCGGTTCCCCTACGGGCCGGTGCTGGGCATCACGCCCTTCAACTTCCCGGTGAACCTCGTGGCGCACAAGGTGGCGCCGGCGATCGGGGTGGGGGCGCCGATCGTGATCAAGCCCGCGACGCAGACGCCGATCGGGGCGCTGTTCTTGGCTGAGCTGGTTGCGGAGACGGACCTGCCGGGCGGGATCCTCTCGGTCCTTCCGATCTCCGGATCGAAGGCGGAGCCGCTCGTCACCGACCCGCGGATCAAGAAGGTCTCCTTCACCGGCTCGGGGCCCGTGGGATGGCGATTGAAGGGCCTCGACCCCCGGAAGCGGTTCACGCTGGAGCTCGGGGGCAACGCGGGGGTGATCGTCCACTCGGACGCCGACCTCGATCATGCGGCCGAGCGGATCGCCTTCGGCGGCTACTACCAGGCCGGGCAGTCGTGCATCGCCGTCCAGCGCGTGCTCGTCCAGTCCGAGGTCTACGACGACTTCGTGGAGCGCTTCGTGAAGCAGGTCCAGGCGCTGAAGGTGGGGGACCCGCTCGACCCCTCCACCGACGTCGGGCCGGTGATCGACGCGGGAGCGCTGGACCGGATCGCCGAGTGGGTGGACGAGGCCGTCAAGGGCGGCGCCGAGGTCCTGGCCGGCGGCGAGCGGGACGACCCGTTCTACCGGCCGACGATCCTGGACCAGACGACGCCCGAGATGAAGGTTCGGTGCGAGGAGATCTTCGGGCCGGTGACGACGGTCACGTCCTACGAGACCTGGGAGGACGCGCTGGCCGAGGTCAACAACTCGGAGTACGGCCTGCAGGCCGGCGTGTTCACGTCGTCGCTGGACCGGGCCTTCGAGGCCCACCGGGAGCTCCAAGTGGGCGGGGTCGTCGTCAACGACCAGTCGGCGTTCCGGGCCGACCAGATGCCCTACGGCGGGAGCAAGGAATCCGGCTACGGCCGAGAGGGGCTCCGCTACGCGATGGAGGACATGACCGAGCCCCGGATCATGGTCCTCAAGGTGCCCCTGTGAGGGTCTCGCGCAGGCCGGTCTCCAGGCCCCGGGGGGCGTAGCCCAGCTCCTCGCGGGCCCGGGCGTCGCTCGCCCAGTAGGTGACCCCGTCGGCCGCCCGGACCACCTCTCGGATGTTGGGAGGCACGCCCATGGCGGGCCCGATCAGGCGCCCGAAGGGGATCCCCGCCTTGACCAGCGCCGAGGGGAGCCGTGGGGGGAGCCTCCGGCCGAGGATCCGCGCCGCCGTCTCCAGGATGTCGCCGAGCGTCGTGATCTCGCCGCCCAGAGGGTAGGTGGCACCGACCTCGCCTCGCTCCAGCACGCGGAGGATCCCGTCGGCCGCGTCCTCCACGTGGAGCGCGTTGAACCCGGTTTCGGGAAAGGCCACGAACCGGAGCTTCCCCGCGCGGAGCTGATCGAGCTGGTTCCCGATCTCGGAGTGGTCCTCCGGCCCGTACACGGCTCCGGGAGCGGCGATCGTGACCGGCGCGCCGCTCTCGGCACGCCGTTCCGCCAGGCGGTGGGCGAGGTACTTCGTCTCGTCGTAGGCGCTGAGGAAGTCACCCGCTCCGGGGTGGGGCTCCCGGGATGCACCTCGCCCCTCGTGTTCCCGAACACTCCGATCGTGGAGACGTGCACGATGCGGGGCACGCCGGCCTCGATCGCGGCGTCGAGCACGCGCTCCGCTCCCCGTACGTTCGCGTCGAACATGCGGGCCCGCTCCGCTCGCGGGATGCCTACCTCGTACATCCCGGCCGAGTGCACGACCCCGTCGCAGCCCCGGGCCGCCTCGCGGATCGCGTCGACGGCGTGGAGGTCGCCCTCGACGACGGTGCATCCGAGGTCGGTGAGCGAGGCGGCCTTCGGCCGTGTGCGGATGAGCGCAACGACCTCGTCGCCCCGAGCCCGCAGCCGCCGAGCGACCTCGCCGCCCACGAACCCGGTGCCGCCGGTGAGGAAGACCTTCACGCCGAGAGCGTACCGAGGGGAGCGTCAGGCCGCCCCGCGCACGGGGCCCTTCACCCGGAGGTCGTGCCGATCTTCGAGCAGCCGGGTCAGCGTGCGGGTGTCTCGCACCGCCGCGCCGGCCCGGTCGTTGTTGAAGAAGACGTAGACGGTGCGGGCGTCGAGGCCGGCGATCCGGTCGGCCCACCGGCGGAGCTTTCGCCTCGTGTAGCCGGGCCCGTTCTCGGTCCCCTGGTGGAATCGGAGGTAGGACCATCCGCCGGTCACGACGCCGGGCACCCGCGCGCCGGGTCGGTCGGCGAGCACGTACGCATACCCGCCCCGGTCCAGGAGGTCGTACGTGTCGTCGTTCTCCCACGAGCGATGGCGGAACTCGAACGCCGCCTCCATGTGCTTGGGGAGGATCTCGAGGAAGGCCCGGAGCCGCTCGTGGTCCGCCCTAAGGTTCGGGGGCATCTGGAACAGGACGGGGCCCAGCTTCCGCCCCAGCCGCTCGGCCCTCGACCACAGGAGCTGCACCGGGTCCCGGCACTCGCGAAGCCGGCGGATGTGGGTGATGAACCTGCTCGCCTTCACCACGAACCGGAACCCCTCGGCGGACCCGCGACGCCACCTCACGAAGGTGTCGTCCGCCGGCAGGTTGTAGAAGGTGTTGTTGACCTCGACCACGGGGAATCGCTCCGAGTAGTGGACCAGCCAGTCCTTCTTGGCCACCCCCTCCGGATACAGCACGCCGCGCCAGTCGTCGTACTGCCAGCCGCTCGTGCCGATCAGGACTTCCATGTCGTCACCTTGCCCCGTTTCCCGTCATCGGCAACGTGCGAGACGCCGGAACTTGGGGAAGGATGGGGGCGTGGCACTGCTGATCATCATCATCCTGATCATCGCGGCGGTCACGGGCACCCTGTGGCAGGTGCTGGAGATCGCGGCCGGCGTCGCCATCGGGATCTTCCTGGCGACCGTGCTGCTCGCGGTGGCCGCGTACTACGCGGTGCGGAGCCGCCTGCGGCGCTTCCAGCGCGACATGCGGCGGGACGACCGCCCCGAGCGCTACTGAAGCACCTCGTCGAAGAACTCGGCGATCGCCGTCGCGGGCTCCCGCTCCATCCTGCGGAAGAAGTGGCCTCCGCCCTCGATCACCTCCACGTCCGCGTTCGGGATGCGGCCGGAGAGCTCCAGCATCCCCGGCACGGGACAGATCGCGTCGTCGTCCCCGGCCACGAGCAGGACGGGCGTCTCCCACGCGCGGAGGTCCTCGTTGTCGGGGAGCTCGATGACCGGCAGCAGGTCGAACCCGATCGGCAGGCCGACGAGGGCCACGGCCGCCACGCGCTCGTCGGTGATCGAGTGACGGACGGCCACGTTCGCGCCGAAGGACCAGCCGACGACCACGGTGGGGCCCTCCGCCTCCTCCCGAACCCGGTCGATCGCCGCCCGCAGGTCCCTCGTCTCCTCCTCGCCTCCGCTGTGCTCGCCCCCGGAGCCCATCACGCCCCGGAAGTTGAAGGCGAGGACGACCCAGCCCCGCCGGGCCAGCTCGTTCCGGATCGCCCAGAGCAGAGGGTGGTCCTTGCTGCCCCCGTGAGCGGGGTGGGGGTGGCAGATGACGGCCGTGCCGCGTGCCTCTCCCTCCGGGTCGCGGAGCTCCCCCTCGAGGGTCACCCCGTCGTCGGTCTGGAAGGTGGTGGTGGTCACGATGAAGGATGATACGGGGACGATGGACGGGCTCGCGGTGGCGCTGAACGGCTACGGCCTCCGGGGGGAGGACGGGCGCCGGGAGGTGCTCGCCTGGCACGACGTCGTGCAGATCGCGAGGACGGCCGAGGAGGCCGGCTACCAGGCGATCTTCGCGCCGGAGATCGGGGGGAGGGAGGCGTTCTCCATGCTGGTGGGGCTCGCCGCGGAGACGTCCGGCATCCGTCTCGTGACGGGGGTGGCGCCGATCGGCTCCCGCGACCCGAGGCGGATGGCGATGGAGGCCGCCACGCTCCACGACCTGTCGAACGGCCGAGGGGTCCTCGGCCTCGGGTCGCGGGAGCCGATCGACAGGACCCGGGAGGAGATCGCCGCGATCCGGGCCCTGCTGGCGGGGGATGAGCCGAAGATCGAGGGTGACGGCGCCGCCGCGATCCCGGGACTCGACCTCTTCCCCGGTCGCATGCCGATCTACCTCGCCGCGCTCGGGCCGCGGATGACCGAGCTGGCCGGCGAGGTGGCCGACGGCGTGATCCTCAACTGGTGCACGCCCGAGCGGGTGGCCCAGGCCCACGAGCAGCTGGCTCGCGGCGCCGCGCGGGCCCACCGGGACGTCTCGACGGTCACGGTCTGCGTGTACGTGCGGGCCGCGGTCGGGATGAGCGAGGAGCTCGCGCTGGAGGCGCTCCGAGCAGCGCTCGCCGAGTACGCGGGGATGCCCACCTACGCCCGCCAGCTGGAGGCGATGGGCCTTGGCGAGGAGGGTCGCCGGGCGGCGGAGGCCACCTCCGTGGACGAGGTTCCCGAGTCGATGGTCGATGCGCTCTGCGTGCGCGGGGGGCGGGACGAGGCTCTGGCGCGCCTCGGCGAGTACTACGACGCCGGCGCGGACGTCGTCGTCGTGTACCCCGTCCCCGAGCTGGACGCAGCCACCTCGATCACGGGCACCGTGCTGGGGCTCGCTCCCTCTCCGGCCCTCGGGTAGCCGGCCCTACGCGGCCCGCCGGGCGGCGTGCGCCCCGCCGTCGTCCCCACGTGGCGCTTGAAGTGGGCGGGTGAGGTGCGCCTGGTCGTGAAGCCGACGCTCACCGCGACCTCCGCCGGGGGCTCGCTCTCGAGGAGGCGCCGCCGCGCGGTGGCCCCTGGGCCTCGCCATCCTGCTCGTGGCCTCGGTCCTCCTCCTGTGGATCTGAGCGTTGAGGTTCGCGCCCTCCGAGGGTAGACTGGGGTTCCCACGGTCGGCACCGTGGCAATCGGGAAAACTAGGAGGAGAGCGTGGCCTACGTCATCACCGAGCCGTGCATCGACGTCAAGGACCGGGCGTGCGTGGACGAGTGCCCTGTGGACTGCATCTACGAGGGCGGCCGCATGCTCTACATCCAGCCCGACGAGTGCGTGGACTGCGACGCGTGCGAGCCGGTCTGCCCGGTGACGGCCATCTTCGCCGAGGACGACGTTCCCGAAGAGTGGAAGAACTTCACC
>DASUTW010000179.1:0-5034 GCA_036374395.1 Actinomycetota bacterium | reverse complement strand
AGTGGCTGAACGTCCCGCACGACTGCGGGTTCGCGTTCCTGCGCGAGCCCTCCCGGCTGGGACGGGTCTTCTCCGTGGCCGCCGCGTACCTCCCGCCGCCGGACGAGGAGCGCACCGTGTACTTCAACCTCGGGCCGGAGTCGTCGCGCCGGGCTCGCGGCTTCACCGTCTGGGCCACCCTCAGGGCCTACGGGCGCGAGGGCTACCGCGGGATCGTCGAGCGACATCTGGACCTGGCCCAGCGGGTGGCGAGGAAGGTCGAGGAGGCTCCCGACCTCGAGCTGCTGGCCGAGGCGCAGCTCAATATCGTCTGCTTCCGGTACCGCCCACCGGGCGTCCCCGAGGAGGACCTGGACGAGCTGAACGAGCGCATCGGCCGGGAGGCGATGGCGGACGGGCGCCTCTACGTGGGGACGACGACCTACGAGGGGAAGGCGGCCTTCCGGCCCGCGATCGTGAACTGGCGGACGTCCGAGGAGGACGTGGACCTCATCCCCGACGTGGTGAGGGAGCTGGGGGAGCGGATCCGGGGGGAAGCCTAGTCAGGCCACCTCGAGGAGCCGGTCGGTCGACTCACTCTCCTCCCCGCACCTCGGGCACCGCCAGCGGATGACCTCGACCTCCTGCGCCCCTTCCAGGGCCACGTAGGAGTCCACCACGCGCATCTCGCTCCGGCAGCCGTCACACTCTCGCATACGCTCTCACCTCCGCGTCCCATCGTGCCACGCGGGTACGACACGAATCACACGGGTGTGATTATCGCACCCTCCCCCGGGGGGAGGTGGGAGCGGCTCAGAGGTGGACGACCGGGCAGGTCAGCGTCCGGGTGATGCCCTCCACGGACTGGATCCGCGCCACGACGAGCTTTCCGAGATCGTCGACGTTCCCGGCCTCGGCGCGCACGATCACGTCGTAGGGGCCGGTGACGTCCTCGGCCGAGGTGACGCCATCGATCGCGGCGACCTCCTTGGCGACCTGGGCGGCCTTCCCGACCTCGGTCTGGATCAGGATGTAGGCGTTTACCACGTGGCACCTCCCGTCCGTCGAAGTGCCACATTCTACGCCCTCGGCCCGGCGGGTCACCACGGAGCCCCGGGGGATAATGCCCGCATGGACGAGGGCTTCGGGCTTCCCTCGGGGGGGTTCGCCGACAGAACCGAGGCCGGGCGCCTCCTGGCGGAGGCCCTGGAGGGGCTGGAGGACGACGTCGTGGTGCTGGGGATCCCGCGGGGAGGCGTGCCGGTGGCGGCCGAGGTAGCGCGGGCCCGGGGGTGGCCGCTCGACGTGGTGATCCCGCGGAAGATCGGGGCGCCGGGCAACCCCGAGCTCGGGCTGGGCGCGATCGCCCCCGGCGTGCGGGTGCTCGACGAGGGCATCGTGGCCAGGCTGGGCGTGCCGCAGGAGTACCTGGATCGGGAGATCGAGCGCCAGGAGGCCGAGATCCGGCGGCGAGCCGAGGCCTACCGCCGCGGCCGTCCCCCCGCGTCCGTGGCCGGGAAGACGGCGATCGTCGTGGACGACGGCGTGGCCACCGGGGGTACGGCCGCGGCGGCCCTGCGGTGGGCCCGGGCCCAGGGCGCCGAGGCCGTGGTGCTGGCGGTGCCCGTCGGGGCCCCCGAGTCGATCCGGCGACTGTCCCGGGAGGCCGACCGGGTCGTGGTCCTGGCCGCCCCCGAGCGCTTCTACGCGGTGGGGCAGTGGTACCGGGACTTCGAGCAGACCTCCGACGAGGAGGTCGTCCGGCTGCTGGACGAGGCCCGGGCGTGACCGCGACCCTGGACGTCCTGGCCTGGGTCCTGGCCGGCGCCTTCTTCCTGATCGGCGTGAGAGCGGGGTTCGACGGCACGCAGCTCGAGGGCCGGCTCTCGGGGACCGACCGCCTGCTGATCGCCGTCCACGACGCGGCTCGGGCCGGGTTCTGGCTCGCGCTGGCCGGGCTCTTCGTGGGCTTCGCCCTCGTGGACGATCCCTACGCGTTCCGCTGGTTCGGCATGATCCCGATCTCGATGGCGGCCCTGCGCATGCTGGCCGCGGTCGGGCTCAGCCGGGGCCGGTGAGGAGATCCTCCAGCAGGTAGGCTCGGACCGGCGCCTCCCGGCCCTTGACCCGGACCTCCCCCAGGGGCTCGACCACGGCCCCCTCGCCCAGCGCCTGGAGGGTCGCCTCCCCGATCGCGATCCGGCCCGGCTCGGCCAGCTCCTGCAGCCGCGACGCCAGGTTCACCGTGTCGCCGATCGCCGTGTAGTTGCGGAGCTCGTCGCTGCCGATGTTCCCCACGAGCGCGGTGCCCGTGTTGATCCCGATGCGGAAGCGCGGCCGGTCGGGATCGCCGGGCAGGTCCTCGATCGCGCCCTGGATCGCGAGGGCCGCCGCGGCGGCCCGCCGCGCGTGATCGAGCTGACGCGTGGGGGCCCCCCACAGCGCCATGATGGCGTCGCCCACGAACTTGTCCACGGTCCCTCCCCGGGCCAGGACGAGCGGCACGGCCGCCCCGAAGTACGCGTTCAGCAGCTCGACCACGGCCCCAGGGTCCGTCCGCTCGGAGAACGAGGTGAACCCCCGGAGATCCCCGAACAGCACGGTGACCTCGGTCAGCCCGCCGCCGAGCGAGGCCTGGTCGGGGTCGGCGAGCAGCGCCGTGGCCACGTCGGGGGAGAGGTACTGGCGGAAGAGGGCGTCGATCTGCGCGTACAGCCGGACGTTCTCCAGCGCGATCGACAGCTGGACGGCGAGCGACTCGAGGACCGACCGCTCCCGCTCGTGGAATCCCCGACCCCGGCGACGGACCTCCAGGACGCCGGCGGCCCGGTCCTTCACCGTCAGGGGGAAGGCGAGCACGCGCTCCTCGCCCTCGGAGCCCTCGATCGTCTCCAGGCGCTGGGCTGCCTCGGCGGCGGCCCGGGCCGGCGTCCCGTCCCCGCGCAGCGGTCGAAGACGTCCACCCTGGACGAGGCGGATCCCGAGGCGGTCGGCTCGGAAGACGCCGCCGCTGAGGTCCAGGGCCCGGCCCAGCAGGGCCTCCTCGTCGAGCATGACCCGTGACTCCCGCCCCAGGGCCACGAGCGCGGCCAGCCTCGCGGTCTGCTCGCGCTCCCCGGCCAGCGCCTCGGCCGCGCGCTCCAGCACCTCGACCTGCCCCTCGGTGAGCCCGAAGCGGTCGGCGAGCCGCGCGGCGGTGGGGTGCACGGCGTCGGGGGCCCCCGTCTCGGCCTGCGCCCGCATCGCCTCCACGAGCTCCTCGAGGGCCTGCGCGTGCTCCTCCCGGATCCTCCGGACGGTCTCCCGGAGCGAGATCGCGTTGAAGAGGGCCGTCCCGCCGCCCTCCCGCCGGTACTGGACGTGCGCGCTGTAGGCGATGAAGCCGAACGCGGCCAGCATCAGCACGTGCCACGCCCACCACGAGGCCGCCCACGCTCGTGCCAGCGGCATCGCGGCCAGCGCCTCGGCCAGCAGCACGAACGCGGTGATGAGGCTGATCAGCATCACGCTCGGCCGCCGCCGGTACAGGGCGACGTAGCGGCCGGCGGCGAAGCCGTACAGCGGGACGCCGGCGATCGTGAGCAGGGCGGCGGGCCCGCGGGCTTGCTCGGCGTCGAGGGCCGCGTCGAGAGGCGGCAGGCCGGCCAGCGAGACGGCGGCCCAGGCCCCGAGGAGGCCGATCACCGCCCACTGCAGGAGGGGCTGGCGCCGCATGATCGCCTCGCCCGTCGGCCCGGACAGATCGAGCGCGGAGACCGCGGCCAGCGCGGCGAAGACGACCAGGCCGACGGGCGAGGCCACCTGGAACCCCGCGTTGGCCCCGGTCAGCAGGACGGTGGGCGTGGCCAGGGCGTGCAGGCCGAAGAAGCCCGCGCTGGCCAGGAACGCCAGGCCGACGACGAAGAGCCGCGCGTCGTCGTGGCGGCGAGCGGCCTCGCTGATCCGGAGCCCCAGGACCGCGTTGATCGCCGCCACGACGCCCACCAGCCAGAAGTGCCAGAGGTGGTCCTCCCAGGCGACGTCGAGGTCGGGCTGGGCCAGCAGCAGCCAGAGCCCGAGGAGGGGGAGGGCCACGTGCAGGACCCAGACGGCGACCCGGAGCTTGGAGGCGCCGCCCTCGGTGCGGGAGGCGGGTTCGACCGTCATCTCGGCGAGTCTATCGCCGGCGCCCACAGCGGACCTTCAGGTTCCCTTCACCTCTCCGCGGATGCTCGTCCGGCCGCGGGAAGGAGAACGTTGGTCGGATCCTCAAGGTCGTCAACAAGATCAACAAGAGGACCTCAGCCAGGGGTGGGTGCGGGGCGCCTCGGGCGGGGGCGCCCCCACCGCCGTCAGCCGACGGCCTTGATGATCTCCTCGTCCAGTCCCTCGAACCGCTTCAGGAACTCGACGCGCTCGGTCTTGAGCCGATCGACCATCGCGTCGTACTCGTCCATGCGGCCCTGCCGCTCGTAGAGCCTGCGGGGCTGGAGCAGCTCCTCGTCGTCGAACCCCGGAACGCTCTCGGCCACCTCGTAGCCGAAGTCCGGGTCCTCGGCCCACGAGATCGTTCCCTCGGCGATGCCCTTCACCACCGCGGAGGAATGGGGGATCTTGACCTTCTTGGACCCCTCGTGCTCGTCCTTGCCCCCGACCCGCCCCGTGTTCATCAGGTACACCTCCATGTCGGGGTGCGAGTCGAGCAGCTCGAGGATCCGGTTCCCGTGCTGGTCCTGCCGCAGGGGGAAGAAGGGGTTCGTACCCGGCACGCGGAGGAACTTCCCCTCCTCGGCCTTCCCGCCGGCCGAGGTCCCGGTCGTCTCCCCGAGCATGAAGTAGGCGGCAGCCTGCGTGCGGGTGAGCCGGGCCACGGCCGGGATGATGTTCTCGTTCCGGTTGAGGATCAGCATGAAGTCGACGGTATCGAGGTCGCGAGGGTCGGCGTAGTCGCCGAGGTCCTCGAGCCCGAACACCGCTCGTCCGTTCTGCGTGTAGGAGGTCTCGAAGAAGTTCACCTTGCCCTGCTCGTCCTGGTACACGTTCTCGAGGTACGCGCTGGGCTTGGTGACGGCGCTC
>DASUTW010000178.1:0-8113 GCA_036374395.1 Actinomycetota bacterium | reverse complement strand
CGAGATCAACACCGACGTGGCCGGGGTCTCCACCGCCGACCCCCGGATCGTCCCCGAGGCCCGAAAGCTCCACGCGGTCTCCTACGAGGAGATGCTGGAGATGGCAGCCACGGGGGCGAAGGTGCTCGAGCTCCGGGCCGTGGAGTACGCTCGGAACAGCGGGATCAAGCTCCACGTCCGGTCCTCCTTCGACAGCGAGGGGGGCACCTGGATCGCGGAGGAGGACGAGCGGATGGAGCAGGCGATCATCTCCGGGGTGACCCACGACACCTCGCAGGCCAAGGTCACCCTGGTGGACGTGCCGGACCGGCCGGGCATCGCGGCCACGATCTTCAAGGCGGTGGCCGACGAGGGCCTCAACGTCGACATGATCGTTCAGAACGTCTCGCGCGAGGGCATCACCGACGTCTCGTTCACGATCCCCAAGGACGACCTCCCCCACGCCGGGAAGGCGATCGGGCGCGTGGCCGAGGAGATCGGCGTGGCCTACGACACCGACGCCGACATCGCCAAGATCTCGCTGATCGGAGCGGGGATGAAGACCCACCCGGGCGTGGCCGCGAGGATGTTCGACGTGCTGGCCGAGGCCGGGATCAACCTGGAGATGATCTCCACCTCGGCGATCCGGATCTCGTGCGTGATCCGGGCCTCAGACGTCGAGAAGGCGGTGCGCGTGCTCCACGACGAGTTCCGGCTCTCCGAGGAGGACGTGGTCCGCGAGCACGAGGGCGCCTAGGCCGGAGCGGGGACCGACCCGCGCCGGCGCTCCCGACGGCTTGCCAGCCAGGCCCCGGCGATGATCAGCCCGATCCCGGCGAAGACGACGGGCTCCACCGTCTCGTCCCGGAACACCACCCCTAGGATCGTGGCCACCACGGGGATGAAGTAGATGGCCAGCGCGCCCCTGGTGGCGCCGGCCCTCCCCACGAGGACCGCCATGGCCACGAGCGCCACCCCGGTGGACAGGAACCCGAGGATCAGCACGGCGCCGAGCGACGAGAGGCGGAACGAGGAGCCGGGGAGCGAGATCAGACCGTACGGGAGCATCGCCACCACCGAGGCGAGCTGAGCCCGCCACACGACCGGGAGGGCCCCGTACCTCTGCTGGAGGGGGACGGCCAGGTTGGCGGCCAGCCCGTACAGGACGGTGGCCAGGAGGACCAGCCCGATCCCGAGGAGGCGTGAGCCCCCCTCGCCCGCCGCAGGGAGGGACACGAGGATGACCCCCCCGAACCCCACGGCCAGGCCGATCAGCTGCCGGGCCCCCGGCATCGTCCGCAGGAGGAGCGTGGCGAAGACGGCGGTGAACAGCGGCATCGCGCCGTTGATCATCCCCGCGGTCGAGGAGTCGATCCACTGCTGGGCCACCGGGAAGAGCGTGAACGGGATGGCCACCCACACCAGCCCTAGGAGCGCGACCCGGGGCCAGTCCTCGCGCTCGATGCCGCGGCGGGCCCTCGACGTCAGCCCCAGGAACGAGGCCCCCAGCGCGACACGGAGGAACGCGATCAGCCCCGGCTCGAACGCCTCCAGCCCGATCGCGATCCAGAGGAACGACGATCCCCACATCAGGGCGATCGAGGCGAGGAGGCCCCACTCGACGGGGCCGAAGGCCTCGGAGCGGGTCCCGTGGGCGGTCTGGATCAGCTTGGCCATCGCAGAGCAAGAACCCTCCTCTGTCCGGGTATGTTCCCGGCATGCGAACCGTGGATTACGTGATCCGGTACGTGGAGGACCTGGACCGATCGGTGGCCTTCTACCGGGACGTGCTGGGCCTCGAGCACCGCTTGACGGACGAAGCGTACGCCGAGTTCTCGGCAGGGGGCACGAAGCTGGGCTTCTTTCCCCGGTCGAGCCTGCCCGACCTGCTGGGACGGGAGGCGCGGTCCGGGGGGTCGCCCGACGGCGAGATCGTCCTCCTGGTGGAGGACGTGGACGCCGAGGCGGACCGGCTCCGGGGGGCCGGTGTCGAGATCCTCACCGGGCCAGTGGAGCGGCCGTGGGGCCACCGGACCGTGCACCTCCTCGACCCCGACGGGCTCGTCGTGGAGCTGGCCCAGGAGATCGAGCGCACCTAGGCCCGGAAGGGGCAGGCGCAGGGGATCTCCCCGCACTTCGGGCAGCCGTCTGCGTAGCGGCTCATCGCCTCCTCCAGGTCGACGCCCGCCACGTTGGCCAGCGAGGTCAGCCAGGCGAGGGCGTCGGCCACCTCGTGCCGGAGGGCTTCCCGATCGTCCTGGCGAAGGGCCCGCGCCACCTCCCCGATCTCCTCCACGAGCCACCGGAACGTGCCGTCCACGCCGCGGCGACGATCCCGATCCAGGTAGGTGCGCCGCATCAGGTCTTGCAGCTCCGAGATCCGCATCGGGGGCAGTCTAGTGCCCCTCGATCACCGCCAGAGCCCCACGATCGATGCGATCACGACCAGCTTCACCAGCCAGTCGCCCGCGTGGATCGCCGCGACCCTGGGACGTGCTGCGTCCCAGGTCACGGAGCCCACGAGCAGGACGACCGGGAACGCGATCCACAGCGCGAGCCCGAGCCCGGCCGCGTCGCCCAGATCCGGCGTCTCCAGGAGCCCGGCGAGCCCGGCGACCACCGCCGCGACGACCAGGCTCCGCGCCAGCTCGACGAGGATCTTCCACGCCGGGGGTCGAGCTTCCGCCGCCTCGGGGCTCAGTCCCCGAGCCTCCGCGTACTGACGCCCGAGCACGATGTAGTACGTCGTGCTGATCACGAACGCCGAGGCGACCGCCGCGGCCAGCGCGGCGTAGTTGAGGTCGATCATCCGTACCCTCCTCGGGGCCGCATGATCCAGGGACTCACGCTCCCGGGGATCATCGACCCACGGGTCGTCTGATCGCTCAACCCCGAGGCGGAGCCCCTTTGCCCCATCGAGCCGATGGCGTGAGCATCGGGTCTGGGGTTCGGCGTGGGATCGCCGTCGAAGGAGAGACGGCTCCGGCAGCGAGAAGTCATCGCGGGCAGGGGGATGCCCCGCGACATCACTGAGTCGGGACGGCGGGATTTGAACCCGCGACCTCAGCGTCCCGAACGCTGCGCGCTACCAAGCTGCGCCACGTCCCGACGGGCCGGAGCACCAGTGTAGCGCGAGCCGTCCGGCCCACCAGGCCGCTACTTGTTCTGCTGCTCGAGCGCGCCGACCATCCCCTCGGGCGACTCGCCCTCCATGGGGACCTCCTGCTCGGACAGCTCGCGCTCGGGGATCCCCTCCTCGCGCCACCGCCGCTTGAGGTAGGGCTTGAGCGCCAGGGCCGCGTCGGCGTTCGCCTGGATCCGATCCTCGGCCTCATGGAGATCGGCGTCCGAGACCTCCTGGATGAACGTCGCCGTCCGCGCGAAGTACAGCGGGATCATGGAGTCGATCAGCGTGCCGGGGTCCACCCGCCGCGCGTTGTAGGCGATCAGGAAGTCGTAGACGATCTTCGTCCAGGTGTCCACGTCCAGCACCAGCCCTCGGGTGGTCTCCGCCGCGTCGCCCACGGCGGTCTGCACGCCGTTCAGTGACTCGTCGGACAGGACCTGGGTCCACAGCGCCTGGTGCTTCACGTATCCCTCCACGAACTTCCAGGTCAGCCGGGGCACCGAGACCTTGATCGGCTCGGCCGAGTACGCGGCGGGGAACCCGAAGATCGGGGGCGAGGTCGCGGTGTCGATGTCCCACCAGTCGTTGCGGTACCGGCCGGCGAGGGCGAAGAGGCTGCCCACGACCTGGCGGAACATCGGGCCCAGGTCCTTGCCGGGGTCCTTCGCGTCGTGCAGCTTGGCGCCGAGGATGCCCTGGGACATCTTCGCCCCCTCCACGAGCGCCACGGTCGTCATCCAGATGTCGATCCCGAACCTCGCCACGTCCGACTCCCACACGTTCTTCGCCGCGTAGATCTTGGCCAGCTCGCCCGAGAGCCCGAACTCCCCACCGATCGGCTGACGGATCCGCACGCCGTAGAGGGCCGTCGTCACCGGGAAGGCGATGCAGTTCGTGATCGTGCCGTCGAACTTGTGGCGTGCGTAGATCGGAGCGACGTACTCGTACCCGTAGTGGACGATCGGGGAGAGGATCCGGTCGAGCCAGTAGGGGGTGATGCTCCGCAGGTCGGAGTCCACGACCCCGCATGCCGCCACTCCCAGCCTCGCGGCCACCTCGAAGATCGAGCGGAAGGCGCTGCCCTTGCCCGACAGGCCGCTGTACGGGAACGCGATCCGCTTGGGGACCGGGGAATCCCCCGGGACGAGCAGGAGCTTCCAGTCCTCGCCGATCTCGGCCGACTGCGCCACGGCCACGGTGCGGTCGGCGGATCCGCCGTCGGAGACGCAGATCACGGATCGCTTCTCGGGGAAGTGCTTCCGAAGGCCGGCCTCGACGGCGCGGATGACGCCCCCGATCGTCTCCTCGTTGTTGAAGCAGGGGATCCCGACCAGGATGTCGGCGCTCCCGATCTCGTCCAGCTGGAACAGCACGTCCTGAGGGAGCAGGTCGTCGTTGGCCGTCGCTGCCACCCCTTCCTGGGAGTCGACCTCAGGTGCTAGCATACCGGGTGCCCTGCTGGGCACGCTCGGAACGGAGGACCCATGGAGCCCCGCGACTGCACGTGGTGCGGAAGCGCCCGATCGGTCGAGCACGACGTCTGCCAGGTGTGCCTGATGCGGTTCCCCGAGCTCAAGGGCGCGGACGAGGTCGTCGTGATCCTCGAGGAGCGAGAGCTACAGATCCACGCCGTGCCCGCCGAGGAGGAGAAAGCGACGGGCACCGCCGTCGCCGAGTAGCATCGGCCGGATGCGGATCGCCCAGGTCTCCCCACCGTGGGTCGCCGTCCCGCCCAAGGGCTACGGCGGCATCGAGTGGGTGGTGTCCCTTTTGGCGGACGGTCTCGCGGAGCGGGGCCACGACGTCACCCTCTTCGCCACCGGCGACTCGCAGACCAAGGCCCGGCTGGAGTACGTCTTCGAGGCGGCGCCCGGGTCCACCGCGATCAACTCGATCTGGCACGACACCGTCCATCAGATGCTCGTCCATCGAGACCTCGGGCGGTTCGACGTGCTGCACCACCACACGCCGTTCTCGGCGCTCGTGGCCGCGATGTGCCACGACGTCCCGGTGGTCCACACGCTCCACGGCGACTTCACGCCGCAGTTCCGCCTCCTCTACGAGCAGGTGGCCGACCGCCTCACGTTCGTGGCGATCAGCGAGTCCCAGCGGGCCGCCATGCCCGAGCTTCGGTACGGAGGCGTCGTCTACAACGGGATCGACCTCGGTCTCTACCCGTTCCGGTCCGAGAAGGAGGAGTTCCTCTGCTTCATCGGGCGCGCCAACCCGGACAAGGGGGCCCATCGGGCGGTGCTGGCCGCTCGCGCGGCCGGGATGCCGCTCGTGATGGCCGTGAAGATGGCCCACCCCGTGGAACGGGAGCACTGGACGCGCGAGGTGGAGCCGCTGCTCGGGCCCGACGTCACCGTGCTCGGCGAGATCTCGGTGGAGGAGAAGGCCGACCTCATGTCCCGCGCTCGGGCCGTCCTGTTCCCGATCGACTGGCCCGAGCCCTTCGGCCTCGTGATGACCGAGGCCATGGCGTGCGGGACGCCGGTGATCGCCACCCCGCGCGGCGCGGTGCCCGAGGTGATCGCCGACGGCCGGACGGGGTTCCTGGTGAGCGTGGAGGGGTATCCGGAGGAGGCCGCCGGTGCGATCGGGCGGCTGGGCGAGATCGACCCGGAGGCGTGCCGCAGCCATGTGGCCGAGCGCTTCTCCAAGGAGTCGATGGTCGAGGGCTACGAGCGGGTGTTCGAGCGGGTCGTGGAGGGAGGGAGATCCGGTGGCTGACGTGAAGACGTCGATCGAGAAGGCGGTCGCCTACCTGACCGAGCACCCGGAAGAGGCGCGCTACACGGACTCGGCGGCGACGGCGACGCTGGGTGACGCGCTGAGGGTGGAGGTCGAGGGGCCGGCCGGCGAGAGGCTGACCACCGACATGCCGGGGGGCGTGGGGGGACGTGGGGAGCACCCCACCCCGGGCTGGCTGTTCCGGGCCGCCGTCGCCTCGTGCGTGGCGTCGACGGTGGGGATGGAGGCCGCCCGAGAGGGCGTCGACGTGGGGGACGCGGAGGTCGTGGTGGACAGCGAGTCCGACGACCGGGGGATGCTCCGGATCGACGACGGCGTCCCGGCGGGACCGCTCTCGATGCGGATCCGCATCTCGCTCCGTGGCGGGGAAGTCTCGGATCGAGCGGCCGAGGTGGCCGAGCGCGGCGCCGCTCGGTGCCCGGTGTGCGACGCGACGAAGCGGGCGGTGGAGGTCTCAGTCGAGGTCGGCTGAGTCAGCCGCCCGAGCGCAGGTCGAGCACCGTGGCCTCGGGGCGGCAGAACAGGCGGAACGGCGCGTACTTCGAGGTCCCCAGCCCGGGGCTGACGTGGAGGAACGACCCGCCGATCCGGTGGAGGCCGCTGGCCATGCGGCGGGGGATCGAGGAGTTCGTGACGATGGCCCGGCCCCACGGCAGCCGGACCTGACCCCCGTGCGTATGCCCGGTCACGATCAGGTCCCAGCCCAGGGCCGCCAGCTCAGGGGCCGGGTCGGGGGAATGCACGACGGCCAGCCCGAACCGGTCGGCCTGCCTGCGGGGCGAGAGGCTCACGTTCCCCCTGTGGATGTGGGGGTCGTCGAGGCCGAGGATCTCCATCGGCACGCCGTCCAGGCTCCCGTCCCGGCGGAGGTTTCGGAGGTGAACCCAGCCGTCGGCCTCGAGCTGGTTCACGAGGTCCGGCGCCCTCCCGCGGCGCCCCCGGCGGCGCCGGCGCTTCTCGTGCGGGACGAAGTAGCGGAGCGGGTTCATCGGGCGCGGCACGTAGATGTCGTTCGAGCCCAGGACGAAGAGCGACGCGAGCCGGCCCCGCAGGGGGCGGAGGGACTCCACGACGTACTCCACTGCCTCCGGCTCCCCGAGCAGGTCCCCGGTGACGATCGTGACGTCGGCCCGAGGCAGGCTCTCCAGGAACCGCCGCTTGTGCGCCTCGCCGTCGATCATGTGCAGGTCCGAGAGGTGCAGGATCGTGAGCGATCCGCCCCCCGGGAGGATGTCGAGGCGGTAGCGGGCGAGGCGATACCATCGACGCTCGATCAGGATGGCGTAGGCGGCCACCAGGAGACCGGCGGCGAGGAGGCCGAGCAGGATCCACCAGAGCACGGAGGCGATTGTATGGGAGCCCTCAAGGATCGGCTGTCGACGGAGCTGCGGGAGGCGATGAAGGCCCGCGACAAGACGCGGATGGCGACGATCCGCCTGCTCATGACCGCGGTCCGCGAGCGCGAGGTCGAGGTGGGGCACGAGCTGTCCGATGAGGAGCTCCATGAGGTCGTCTCCACGCAGGCCAAGCGCAGGAAAGAGTCGGCCCAGGCCTACGACGAGGGCGCCCGCCCCGAGCTGGCGGAGCAGGAGCGGGCCGAGCTGGCGATCCTCCAGAACTACCTCCCCGAGCAGCTGAGCGCCGAGGAGCTCGATGCGATCATCGACGAGGCCGTGTCGGCGACCGGCGCCTCGGGCCCCGACGATCTGGGCAAGGTGATGGGCAGCGTGATGGGCCGGGTGAAGGGTCGAGCCGACGGGAGCGAGGTCCGCCGGCGCGTGGCGGAGCGCCTCGAGGGTTGATCAGGCCGTCGGGGAGGGCTCCGGGGTGGGCGACGGCTTCGGCTTGGGCTTCGGCTTCTCGTGCCGGTAGACCGTGATCGAGACCGTGGCGCCCTCCTTGGCTCTGGTGCCGGCGCCGGGGGCCTGCGCGCCCACGATCCCGTCGAGGTTCTTCCGGTTCGTCGTCTCGTAGGAGACGGCGGCGGCGAACCCGGCGCGCTCCAGGGCCCCGATCGCCTGGCCCTCGCTCATCCCGACCACGTCGGGCACCCTGGCCCTGGGGGCCTTCCCGGTGGAGACCTGGATCGTCACGGTCGTGCTCACCGGGACCTTGGCTCCGCCCTGCGGGGATTGCCCGACCACCGTGCCTGCCGGCTCGCTCGAGTCCACCTCGGTGGCCTGGGCGGTGAAGCCGGCCTCGCCCAGCACCCGCATCGCCTCCTCCTCGGTCAAGCCCACGACGTCGGGGACC
>DASUTW010000177.1:0-19475 GCA_036374395.1 Actinomycetota bacterium | reverse complement strand
GGGCGAGTCGAGGAGCGCCTCGACCAGATCCCGAAGGTCTACGGCACCACGCAGGAGGCGCGACTCGCCCCGGCCACCGCGCGCGTCCTGGAGGGCGCCGCCGACGAGGCGGAGGCCCTCACCGACGAGTACGTCTCGACCGAGCACCTGCTCCTCGCCATGCTCGCCGACCAGGGCCCGCTCGGCTCGCTCCTCCGGGAGCTCGGCCTCGACCGCGACCGCCTCCTCGCCGCGCTGGCCGAGGTTCGCGGCCGTCAGCGCGTCACCGACGAGAACCCCGAGGAGAAGTACGAGGCCCTGGAGCGCTACGGGCGCGACCTGACCGACCTGGCCCGTCGCGGCAAGCTCGACCCGGTGATCGGACGCGACGACGAGGTCCGCCGCGTGATCCAGGTCCTGTCGCGCCGCACGAAGAACAACCCCGTGCTGATCGGCGAGCCCGGTGTGGGGAAGACGGCGATCGCCGAGGGCCTGGCCCAGCGCATCGTGGCCGGCGACGTCCCCGAGTCGCTGAAGGGCCGCCGCATCGTGGCCCTCGACATCGGGGCGATGGTGGCCGGCGCCAAGTACCGGGGCGAGTTCGAGGACCGCCTGAAAGCCGTGCTCCAGGAGATCACCGCCAGCGAAAGACAGATCATCACGTTCATCGACGAGCTCCACACGATCGTGGGGGCCGGTGCCGCCGAGGGCGCGGTGGACGCCGGCAACATGCTGAAGCCGCTGCTGGCCCGAGGGGAGCTCCGCATGATCGGGGCCACCACCCTCGACGAGTACCGGAAGCACGTGGAGAAGGACGCCGCGCTGGAGCGCCGCTTCCAGCCGGTCTTCGTCGGCGAGCCCTCGGTCGAGGACACGATCGCGATCCTGCGCGGCCTCCGCGAGCGCTACGAGGTCCACCACGGCGTCGAGATCAAGGACGAGGCGCTCGTGGCCGCCGCTATGCTGTCCGACCGCTACGTCACGGGGCGCTTCCTCCCCGACAAGGCCATCGACCTCGTGGACGAGGCCGCCAGCCGCCTCCGGATCGAGATCGACTCGATGCCCGTGGAGATCGATGAGGTGGACCGCCGCGTCAAGCAGCTCGAGATCGAGCGGGCCGCGCTGAAGAAGGAGACCGACGAGGCGTCGCGACAGCGCCTGGAGAAGATCGAGCAGGAGCTGGCCGACCTGAACGAGCAACTCAGTGCCATGCGGGCCCACTGGGACCGCGAGAAGGAGCACATCTCGCGGATCCACGAGCTGAAGTCGGAGCTCGAGGAGACGAGGGGCCAGGCCGAGCGAGCCGAGCGCGACGGCGACCTCGAGCGCGCCGCCGAGCTCCGCTACGGGCGGATCGTCGAGCTGCGGAAGGAGCTCGAGGCCGAGAACGCGGCGCTGGCCGAGATCCAGTCAGACCAGAAGATGCTGAAGGAGCGGGTGGACGAGGAGGACGTGGCCGAGGTCGTCTCAGCCTGGACCGGCGTGCCGGTCTCGCGCCTCCTGGAGGGCGAGATGCAGAAGCTCGTCCGGATGGAGGAGGCCCTCCACGAGCGCGTCGTGGGCCAGGACGAGGCCGTAACGGCGGTGGCCAACGCGATCCGCCGCTCGCGGGCCGGGCTCTCGGACCCGAACCGTCCGATCGGATCGTTCATCTTCCTCGGGCCCACCGGTGTGGGGAAGACCGAGCTGGCCCGGGCCCTGGCCGAGTTCCTCTTCGACGACGAGCGGGCGATGGTGCGCATCGACATGAGCGAGTACCAGGAGCGCCACGCCGTAGCCCGCCTGATCGGGGCGCCGCCCGGCTACGTGGGCTACGAGGAGGGCGGCCAGCTCACCGAGGCCGTCCGCCGCCGCCCGTACTCGGTGATTCTGCTCGACGAGATCGAGAAGGCGCACGCGGACGCGTTCAACCTGCTCCTCCAGGTGCTCGACGACGGGCGCCTCACCGACGGGCAGGGGCGCACGGTCGACTTCAAGAACGCGGTCGTGATCATGACCTCGAACCTGGGGAGCCGGTGGTTCTTCGAGGAGACGCTCTCGCCGGAGGATCGACGTGAGCGCGTGCTGGCGGAGATGCGCGAGGCCTTCCGGCCCGAGTTTCTGAACCGTGTGGACGACGTGATCGTCTTCGAGCCGCTCGACAAGGAGCAGATCGCCGAGATCGTGGACATCCAAGTGCGGCGGTTCGCGGAGCGGCTGGCCGAGCGACGGCTGACGCTGAAGCTCACGGGCGACGCGCGGAGCTTCCTGGCGGAGCGGGGCTGGGACCCGGCCTTGGGCGCCCGTCCGCTCAAGCGCCTGATCCAGAAGGAGATCCAGGACAAGCTCGCGCTCGCGCTGCTGGAGGGGGAGATCACCGACGGCGATCACGTAGTCGCGGACCGCCAGGGCGACGGCCTCATCGTGCGGCGCGGGTAAGAGCAGGTCTGGCGAGCGGCGGATAAGGTGCCCTTGTGCGGGCTCCACCTTCCCGGCCTCCCGTCAGGCGGCGTCGCCTCGATGCCGTCTGGATCGTGGCCGGTCTCGGCACGCTCCTGCTGACGGGGGTGGTGGCGAGCGGCGCGACCGTTCCCGGATGGGAGCGGGCGGTCTTCCACGCGATCAACGGCCTTCCCTCGTGGCTCAGGGTGCCGATGCAGGCCGCCGAGATCCTGGGCGTCCTGCTGGTCGGACCGGCCGTCGCGGTCATCGCCCTCGGGTTCCGGAAGCCGAGACTCGCCGCGGCGGCGCTCCTGGCCACGGTCCTGAAGCTGGCGCTGGAGCGGGTCGTGAAGCTGGTCGTGGAGCGTGCCCGACCGGCCGTGTCCACCCCCGACGCCATCGCCCGCGGGGTGCCCATCCGTGGGCTCGCGTTCGTGTCCGGCCACGCGGTGCTCACGGCGGCCCTCGCCGGGGTCGTCACCCCGTACCTGCGAGGAGCCTGGAAGGCGCTGCCGTGGGCGCTCGTAGGCCTGGTCTGCTTCGCACGCGTGTACCTGGGCGCGCACAACCCGCTCGATGTGGTGGGTGGCGCGGGGCTCGGCCTGGCCATCGCCGGTGCGCTCAACCTGATCCTCGGCGTGCCCGCTTGGGGGATCGAGGAGGAGGGAGCTCGCTAGCGGACGGTCGGAAGCTCCCCCGCCGGGAGCGGCTTCTGGTCCGGCAGCGTGACGCGCTAGACGACCACCATGATGTGGTGACGCGCTAGCCAACCGCCATGATGTAGAAGGGCCGGTCGACGGGGTCCCCGTTCTCGTCGTACGTGCCGACCAGGACGTGGTTGCCGTTATCGTTCGCGCTACAAGACGTCGCCCGAGCGTTGCCGACGCCCCCTCCGCACGGCACGGCGTTGATCGAGCCGTGACTGATGTTCTTGCCCTGGAGACTCACGAAAATCGACTTCCCCGTAACCTTCTTGGGGAAGCGCACGAACCAGAACCCCGTGCCGGCGTCCTCGGCGGTGATCCCGCCGAGGGGAGAGCCTGTCAAGGAGAGCGAGCTGCTGGACTCCACCCCGGGTCGCTCGACGTCGTTGGCCACAGCACCGACCGTCGTCTCCGAGCGTCTTTCTACAACGACCCCGCATCCTGCGAGGAGGTCCCTGAGGACCGGGCTCGGGTGGCGTCCCTCCCCTTCACCGCAGGCTGCTCTATCCGCTCCCCGCGGGACGCATCCGCAGCACGACGAGGCCCGCCGAAAGGTCAGACCCGTAGATGAACTGCTCGCCCCGCACCAGCGCGTCGGGATCGCCGTCCGAGACGGCCTGCCAGAAGGTTGAGTGCAGGTCCGCCTTCGCCGCGTGGTCCTTCAGCTCCTTCCGCTTCCCTCCGTAGTCCCCGACGCTGCGATGCTGTGCGAGAAGGGTGGGGTTCGCGCGGTCCGTGAGGTCCCACACGAAGACGCCCTCACAGTAGTTGCCGTGGGTCATGATGTCCCCATAGATCCGGAAGTTGTGGCCCGTCCGGCAGAAGTTCTGGGTGTCCCCGTTCCGGTTCTGGGGGTCATCAGCAGAATCGTCCGCGTTCCGATTCGCGCACTGGGGGACGTTGGATGTGGGCCACGTGACCGTCCCTACCTCAGCCAGCTGCTTGGGCGTCCCCCCCACCTGCGGCAGACCGGACGTGTCCAAGATGTGGATGATCCCGGGCTCTCCGCATCCAGTTTCGTCGCCCACATAGGCGTGATCGCCGTCGTCGGTTGGCTCACCGTAGTGCCCGCCGTGCGGACGCGTCACGGTCAGAGTGCCGTCGGCGTTCACGTAATTGTTGAAGCCCACGAGGTGGTCGCTGATGTCCCCCCTCGTGGCCCCCTCGACCACGTCGGTGACGTCAACGATGTAGAAGTTTGGGCCGGCGACGTAGGCGAAGATCCGCCCGTCCGGGTTCCGCTGGACGAAGATGTCGTGCGATCCCTCCCGCTCCCTCTGGGGGCGCACAGGCCTGGGATCCGCCAGGTTCGAGTAGGTCGCGGCGAGGGTCGGTGCCGCCGCCGGATCGCTGAACAGCGGGGAGATGTCCCAGATCTCGAAGCTCGCCTCTCCGATGCCAGCGGCGAAGGCGAAGTCTCCGAACAGGAAGCCGTTGTGGGAGCCGCGAGCCGGCCGCTGGATGAATCCAACCTGGTCAACGAACGACTTGGTCGAGTCCCAACCCCAGGGCTGCGCGTTCGCGGGGTCGCGAACATCGAACAACCACAAGCCGTCGACGTCGCCAGGAGCGGATTGGGTAGTGGCCAGGACGGTGTTGCACGCCGGATCGTTCAGACCAGCCAGATTCTTGCCGTAGCCGCACCGTGCGACATCGTTGTTCACCTGGGTATCAAGGACGGTACCGGGCAACATGAAGTGGGTGGCGAGCGCTGGGTTGGCGGGATCCGAGACATCCGCCACCTTGAAAGCGGTCTGTCCGTTCTGATCCAGCGGGAAGAAGCTCCCCACGTAGACGTGGTCGCCTCGGATCTCGATCTCTGTATTCATGGTGGGAAACGGGAGGCCAAGGTCGGTTGCCCCCACGAACTCCAATCCCCTCGATACGGCCGGCGGTTCCGCCGACGCTCCCGGGACCGGAGCGATGGCCAAGGCCAGCGCCACGAGTATCGACGATGCGGCTCGCGATCTCATCCCAAATGCCCCCTTCCACCTCTTTGCCTGCCACCCTTGCAACCGGAGGCCCGAGGTGTCAAGTCTGCTGACAAGCTGCATGGGCTACGAGGAGATCGGCCAGCTCACCGAGAGGATCCGCCGCGCCCCTATCCGAGATCCTCGCCCTGAGCTCGCCCCGGATCCGAGTGAACCGTCGGGCCGAGGCCGGAGTAGTACTAGGGAGACGGACGCCCACCGTCCCGAGCGAGCTCGATCTTCAAGGACGCATATGCCCGGATACCGGGGCAGAGACCCCCCGCGCGGAGCCTCCTCCCGATCCGAGACCGCCCTAGGAAGGAGGAACCATGCGTACCCGACGCTTCGCCCCGATGCTGGGAGCGTTGCTCGCGATCTCGTTGAGCGTGCTCCCCGCCGCGCCGTCCGGCGCTCAGTCGCCGATGGGCGATCCCATGGACGTGGGGCTCGAGCTGATCGCCGAGGGCCTCACCTCCCCCGTGGCTCTCATGGAAGCCCCTGACGGGTCCGGCCGGTTGTTCGTCGTGGACCAGGCGGGCCTGATCCGGATCATCACGTCGGAGGGCGAGCTCCTCGCCGAGCCGTTCCTCGACGTTCGTGATCGGATGGTCGCCCTGCAGGCCGGCTTCGACGAGCGAGGGCTGCTCGGGCTTGCGTTCCATCCCGAATACGCCTCCAACGGACGCTTCTTCGTCTACTACAGCGCCCCGCTCCGGGAGGGAGCCCCGGCGGGCTTCAACCACACCAGTCACATCTCGGAGTTCACCGTGTCGGACGACGCCGATCGAGCCGACCCGTCCTCCGAGCGCATCTTGCTTCAGGTCGACCAGCCCCAGTTCAACCACAACGCGGGCGCATTGGCCTTCGGCCCCCACGGCTACCTGTTCATCTCGCTCGGGGACGGTGGTGGAGCGAACGACGTCGGCCTCGGCCACGTGGAGGACTGGTACGCCGACAACGCTGGGGGCAACGGGCAGGACGTCGAGCAGAACCTGCTCGGCAACATCCTGCGGATCGACGTGGACGGCGGAGATCCGTACGGGATCCCCGCGGACAACCCCTTCGTGGGGACGGTCGGGCTCGACGAGATCTGGGCCTACGGCCTCCGCAACCCCTACCGCATGTCCTTCGACATGGCGACCGGGGACCTGTTCGTATCGGACGCCGGGCAGGGGCTGTGGGAGGAGGTCAACCTCGTCACCCGCGGGGCGAACCTCGGCTGGAACGTCAAGGAAGGCACGCACTGCTTCGACGCCGAGAACAACACGGAGTCGCCGGCGGAATGCCCCGACGAGGTGCTGTCCGGGCCCCGGGCCGGCGATCCGCTCGTCGATCCGGTGATCGAGTACGCGAACGGCCGACAGCCGGGAGGGATCGGCCTGGTGGTCGTCGGCGGGTTCGTCTACCGGTCATCGACGCTGCCGCAGCTCCAGGGCCGGTACGTGTTCGGGGACTGGAGCACGTCGTTCGGGAATCCGGACGGCACGCTGCTGGTGGCCAAGTCGAGGAAGAAGGGACTGTGGCAGATCCAGGAGCTCCGCGTCGCCACCAGCCCCACGGGCAGGCTGGATCACTTCCTCCTCGGGTTCGGTCAGGACAGCGCGGGTGACGTGTACGTGCTCGGCACCGAGCGAACCGGCCCCACGGGAGCGACCGGGAAGGTCTGGAGGCTCGTCCGGCCCAGCGGGAGATAGCTCGTCCCGAGCGAAGGGCGTCGAACCCGCACCAGGGGAGGCCCGCCGCCAACCGGCGGGCCCCCCTGGGGCGGCCTGTCGGGCTGGTTGGGGACGCACGCTAGAGATGCGCTACAACCTCGTAGTGCTCCACTGCAGTCGTGTCCACTTCCGCCTCCTGCCGTTCTCTCCTCGCTGCTCCCCGTGCGACGTCCGTGCGAGCATGGCTTCTTCGCTCTCCCAGACGGTGACCGCTAAGCCTCGGCGAGTGTTCCGGTTGCCGAGCCAGTACGCGGCGACGATCCCTTCTAGCCGACTGGCCTGAGGAACGATGCGGTCGCGGATGAGCGCGATGGCTTGATCGATATCACCCTCTAGGTCGACGCTCGTCACGCGCGCGAACATAGCCATGCGAACCCCCTCCTTAGTGTCGACCTCTCCAGGCATCCCCGTATATGCGGGAAGAAGCCAGGCGAGGGAGTCGGGAGCGCACGTGGACCCGGTTGGGGGGCGGGGCCGCCGGCGGCCTGCCGTCAGCGGGCGTCAAGCGGAGCGGCGACTGACGCTGGAGGTGACCGAGGACGTCTCGAGCTTCCTGGCCGGAGTAGCACCTTCGGGGGGCGCCTGGTCCCTGCCGGCTGGGGCCCTTCGACCCTATCCCCCCCGGGGCACTCGGCCCAGAATCGTCCCTCGTGGGCCACCGTTCCCGACGGGTCGGGGAGGTGATGCTGGGGACCCGGCGGGCCGACTCTGAGCGGGGAGATGACAGAGATGCATGAGATCGGCCTGATGTACCGCTGGGGGAAGCTGGTGCCTGGGCGGGAGCGCGCCGGCATCGAGCACTTCGCGTCGGCGATTGAGTTCTTCGGGAAGAAGCTCGCGGAGGGTGTGATCACCTTCTTCGAGCCCTACTTCTCCAGGACGACGGACCTCGAGGCCGAGGCGGGGTTCATCGTGATCAAGGGGCCTCGAGAGAAGGTCCTGGAGCTGATGGAAGACGAGGAGTACTTGGTCCTGCTCACGAAGACCAGCTACCTGGTGGAGCACTTCACGGTCGAGATGCTGACCGTGGGCGAGGAGATCCAGGTTCAGCTGGAACGCGCCCAGAAAGTGTTCGCAGAGCTGGGCATCTAGGCGCATCGGTAAGGGCCACGGGGGGCGCGCCAGCGCCCCCCGTCGGCTTGGCGGCTGAATCGCCCGGCTGATTGAGATCCCCTCAGGATGCCCGGGAGTCCATCGTCTCGGCCAAACCCAGGATCACTTCAGGGCTCGGCGCGCTCTCGAGGAGAGCCGAGGCGATCACGAACAGGACAAGGTTGTCGGTCCTCCAGACGTAGAGGAGCGCACTCCGTTGCCTGGCGTCCCCCTCCACGGGGCCGGAAAGACCCGCCGACTCAGCTCCCAGCCCGTCCGCCGACATCTCCGTCGCCTCGATCAGTCGGCCCTCGACATCCTGGAGGACGACTGCCATGCTCGCCTCGGCCCCGCTGCCGTCCTCGAAGACCATCGCTCCAGACGTAACTTCGAGATGGGTGGTTACCCCGCCGGTTGGGCCGAAGACCGTCGCATACCCGTCGACGAACCCCTCGCCCTGCAGCCTCTCCTGGCCGCTGACGGAGAATTCGCGCAGGGCACGCGTCCCTGACTCATCTCGCTCATGCACGGTTCCCTCTGGGGCTTCGCTCGCTTGGAGCACGATCGCCGGGAGCTCGGAGACCTCGTATCCGTCTCCCCCGCAGGATGCCGCCGCGACAAGAAGCCCCAGCGCGAGTGCGCCCAACCCCTTTCCCGTGCTGCTCGAACGCGCCAGATCGCGAGGTCGCAACAGCCTCCGCATCTTCGCCTCCTCTTTCCAGCCGACAGCCGACGTCCGCCTCCCCGCATGAACAGATGCACAAGGAAGTGGCTCTGTTGCGCCCTATCGTGCGGATCCGGAAGCGTCGCTGAGGAAGGGCGTGACCCCGCCCCCACCGCCCCCCATCCCTTTACCTCCACGTCCCCCGCTCCGATACTTAGCGCGTGGATCCCGTCCTGATGTTCATCCTTGGCCTGGTAGGTGTCGCCGTCGTGGGGGGCCTCAGCTGGTACTTCTCCCACAAGCGGCGGGAGGCGTTCGCGCTCTTCGCTCGCTCGCATGGCATGACCTACTCGCGCCACGACCCCTACGGCACGATCAACCTCCCGTTCCGCCTCTTCACGAAGGGCGACGGGCGCAAGGTCGAGAACGTCCTCTCGGGAGACTGGCGCGGCAGCCCGGTCCGGGCATTCGACTACTGGTACTACACGGAGTCGAGCGACAGCAAAGGGAACCGCACCAGGACCTACTACCGCCACACGTGCGCGCTGCTCGAGATCCCGGCCGCGTTCTCGCCCCTCGCCATCACCCGCGAGAACGTGTTCACTCGCATGGCCGACGGACTCGGGTTCCGCGACATCGAGTTCGAGTCACCGGAGTTCAACAAGCGCTTCCAGGTCAAGGCGAAGGACCGGCACTTCGCCTACGCGTTCATCGACGGCCGCATGATGAAGTGGCTGCTCGGCCTCCCCCGGAAGTGGGAGTTCGAGATCGTGGGGGCCTGGATCCTCGCCTACGAGAGGAAGCGGATGAAGCCCGAGGAGTTCCCTCCGCTGATCGAGATGGCCCTCGCCTTCCGCCAGCAGGTGCCGCGGGCCGCCCTGAGCCTGTATGGTCGGGACGTCGAAACGAGGGAGGAGCGCGCATGATCGTCCTGTGGGTGGTCCTGGGCATCGTCGCCCTGCTGGTCATCGGCGGCATCGTGTCCTACAACCGGTTCGTCCAGCAGCGTCAGGCGATCAAGGACGCGTTCGCCAACATCGACACCGAGCTGCGGCGCCGCTATGACCTCATCCCGAACCTCGTCGAGACGGTGCGCGGCTACCAGATCCACGAGAAGGAGGTCCTCGAGGAGGTCACCCGGGCCCGATCCGCAGCGACCGCGGCCACGGGGTCGCCGGCCGAGCAGGCCGCCGCCGAGGGACCGCTCGTCGCCGCCCTGCGGCAGCTCTTCGCCGTCGTCGAGAACTACCCGCAGCTCCGGGCCAACGAGAACTTCCTCGCCCTCCAGCAGGAGCTGGCCGTCACCGAGGACCGCCTCCAGACCGCACGCCGCTTCTACAACGCGAACGTCCGCGACTACAACCAGCGGGTGCAGGGCTTCCCGTCGAACATCATCGCTTCCTGGTTCAACTTCGAGGAGGAGGAGTTCTTCGAGATCGAGGAGGCGATGCGGGAGACGATGGAGCAGGCCCCGCAGGTCGACTTCACGGGGACGCGAGGGGAGGCGGAGCCCCCGGCTGGGTCTCCTCCTCCGGGTGGGGAGCCCCCGCCGCCTCCGGCACAGGAGCCTCCGGGCCAGGCGTAGCGTCGAAGGAACCCTCGCGGCGCAGCTTCGACGTCAGGGAGGTCCAGGCCACGGCCCAACCCAGCGAGACGGCGGCCAGGGTCAGCATCACCGCGGTCGGGGAGACGTGCTCCGCCGCCCATCCCGCCGCCATCAGCGAGCCGGCGATGGTCAGCGTCACGAGCCCGTAGTCGATGGCGAAGAGCCGGCCCCGGAACCGGTCGGGGACGATCCGCTGGAGGCCGTACGTGGAGAGCGTCCACTGGGCGCCTCCGCCGAGATGGGCCAGGAACACCGGCAGCGTCGCCACCGCGATCCCGGTCGAGAACGGGAAGACCCCGTACCCCACCCCGTACACGGCGAACGACAGCCCGATCGCGACGAACAGCCCCCGGAGCGAGCCGATGAAGCGCCGCACGAGGAACGGCCCGATCACGGCGCCGGCCCCGCGAGCGGCGAAGAGGATCCCCGTCCCCTGGTCGCCCGCGTCCCAGACGTCGAGCGCGAACAGCGGCAGGATCGCCAGCACACCGGTGGAGAGCCCGAAGCCCGCCTTCACCGCGAGCAGGGCCAGCACGCGAGAGTCTCCGCGTGCGTAGCGGAAGCTCTCGCCCATCGACCGGGCGATGCCGCGGCGCTCCTCGTGCTCCTCGCGGGCCTCGGAGAAGCGGCGCTTGATCCCGATCAGGAGGAGGGCCGAGAGCACGAACGTCAGCCCGTCCCCCAGGAACGCGGCGTCGCGTCCGAGCGTGGCCGCCACCACGCCGCCCAGCGCCGCGCCCACCGCGAGCATCGCGCCCCACGCTGAACCGACGAGCACGTTGGCCGCGGGGAGGTCCTCGGGGTCGACGAGGTTGGGGACCGCCGCCTGGGCCGCGGGGTTGAACACCGCCCCGATCCCGCCGACCGAGGCCATCACCGCGAAGGCCAGCCAGACCTCCCCCGGGGAATCAACGAGCAGGTAGAGCGGGGCCAGCACGGCCCGCCCGATGTCCGCCCCGATCATGAGCTTCTGTCGATCGAATCGGTCGGCCAGATGCCCCCCGAGCGGCGCCAGGATCGCGAACGGGATCGTGTGCGCCACCAGCACGAGCGACACGAGCACCGGCGACCCCGTCAGGTCCGAGACCAGCCCGAGCAGGGCGACCGTCGTGAACCAGTCGCCCATGAACGAGATCAGCTGCGCGCCGTAGAGCCGCGCGAACGCACGGTTCCGTCCCAGGAGCGACAGCGTGTCGCGCAGCCCGACCCGGGCGCGCGCGTCCGCCGCGGAGGTGGCCATGGCGGCGAGGGTAGCAGGGATGGTAGTTGTCGCCGCCCTCCGGGTAGGCTGTGGAGCGAGCGTTCCGAGGAGGTTCCGATGCTGGATCGGTTCACCTGGTACAAGCAGTCGTCCTACCGGTGGAAGGGCGACGACCTCGTGATGTACATCGATCCCTGGCAGATCACGGGGGATCCCGAGCCCGCCGACGTCATCTTCCTCACGCACGCGCACTACGACCACTACTCGCCCGACGACTTGGGCCGCCTCCGCAAGGAGGACACGCAGATCGTGGCGCCGCACGACATCGCGGCCGAGCTGACCGGCAACGTCCAGGCGGTGGCGCCGGGTGACGCGGTCGAGGCGGGCGGGATCAAGGCCCAGGCTGTGCCCGCCTACAACACCGTCGAGGAGCGCCTGAAGTCGCACCCCAAGAGCAGCAACTGGGTGGGGTACATCCTGGAGCTGGGCGGCGTGTCCCACTACTTCAGCGGCGACACCGACCACCTGCCCGAGCTCGAGAGCGTGAGCGCGCGCGCGGCCTTCGTGTGCGTGGGGGGTGAGATCTTCACGATGGGACCCCAGGAGGCGGCCGACCTGGTGAAGGCGATCGGGCCGGAGGTGGCCGTGCCGAACCACTACGCGTTCGAGTGCGGCACGAGGTCGGACGCCGAGGCCTTCAAGGAGGCAGCGGCCCCGATCAAGGTCGAGATCATGAGCCCCGAGCACGACTTCGACCTGGAGTAGCGCCACGAAGGGCTTCCTCCTCACTCGGGCTCGCGTCGTGGGGATCGTCCTCGCGATGGGGGCGGTCGTCGGGCTCGTCGTCGCGGCCGTGGCGATCGGCGCGGGGAACGACGGCTGCGGGGCGAGCGCCCGCGAGGAGTGCTTCGAGCTGGCCCGGATGCTCGCGATCCGCACCGGGCTGGTGGCGGGCATCGCCACGATGGTGATGCTCCTCCTGGTGGCTGGATTGCTGAAGATGGTGGCGCACGACGAGGCTCGGCGGACCGAGCCGGCCTCGCCGTGGGACTGACGACAAGGAGGGATGGGAGATGGCGCTGGGCTTCGATGGGAGCCTGTACATCCTGGCGTTCGACCACAGGGGATCGTTCCGCAAGAAGATGGGGGTCGGGAGCGATCCGAGTTCCGAGGAGGTGCAGAAGCTCCGCGACGGCAAGTCGTTGATCTTCGAGGGGTTCCAGCAGGCGATCTCCGAGGGCGCGCCGCGCGATGCGGGCGGCGTCCTCGTGGACGAGGAGTACGGGACCGATGTGGCCCGCAAGGCGAAGGCCGACGGGTACCGGTTCGCGATGCCCGTGGAGAAGAGCGGGCAGGACGAGTTCGACTTCGAGTACGGCGAGGAGTACGGCAAGCACATCGAGGACTTCGACCCGACGTTCTCGAAGGTGCTCGTCCGCTACAACCCCGAGGGCGACCGTGAGATGAACGCGCGCCAGCTCGTCCGGCTGAAGGAGCTCGGGGACTGGCTCCACGAGCGCGACCGGCTGTATCTGTTCGAGCTGCTCGTGCCGGCGACCGAGGAGCAGTTGGCCTCGGTGGACGGGGACGCGGATCGGTACGACAGGGAGGTCCGGCCGCGCCTGATGCTGGACGCGATCCGTGACCTCCACGGTGGCGGGGTCGAGCCCGACATCTGGAAGATCGAGGGGCTCGACAAGCGCGAGGACTGCGAGGCGGTCAGCGAGCTGGTGCGGTCCGATGGGCGCGACGGGGTGGCGTGCATCGTGCTGGGGCGAGGCGCCGACGACGCGGCGGTGGACCACTGGCTTCGCCAGGGGTCCGGCGTCCCGGGCTACCGTGGCTTCGCCATCGGCCGCACGATCTGGGGACCGCCGGTCATGGACTTCGTGGAGGGCAAGGTCGACCGCAGCGAGGCGGCCTCGCGGATCGGCCAGAGCTACCGGCGCTTCATCGACGTCTACGAGGGCGCCTGAGCGAAGGGGGTCTCTAGCCGAGGGGCGCGAGCAGGCTCTTCTTCCCCTCGAACGCGAAGAGCAGCAGATCGACCATGCGGAAGGTCGTCCTGTTCGGCCCGAGCGAGGGGCGCCAGGCGGGATCGCGGACGATCGACGTCTGGCTCCCCTCCATCGCCCGGTGGAACGTCTCCGCGACGATCCTGGCGCCGACGCCCGCCAGCCTTCCTCCGTTGAACTCCGCCTCGCGAAGGACGTAGAACCACAGAGGTGTGTTCTTGAGCAGCGCGTCTCGCTGGGGCCCGGTGAGCCCGTCGAGGTCCGCGCCCCTGCGCCCGTCCCGTATCCTTTGCTTGCTCAGTGTAGTCACCGCGACGCCCTTGCTCCGCAAGAACCTCGCCATCTGCTGCCCTGTGGCGAGGGTCACCATCGTCCCCCGCGTGAGGTTCCGGAGAGCGAGGTTGGATTCCGCCCGGGGGAGGCGTGGGAGCCTCCTCAGGGTCGCGGCCAGCGACGTGTCGATCCGCATGGCCCGGTTGAACCTCCCCTCGGGGACCGTGAGGTTGTCCCGTCCAGCCTCGCCGAAGTCGTAGAGGCGTCGGAAGTCGGCGATCCAGTTGCTGGGGAGTCGCTGGCTCCCTCCCAGCGTCCCGCTCGTGGCGGAGAACTCGAAGAGGAGGTCGAGGGTTCCACTGCCGAAGTCGAAGAAGCGATTCCAGTTGTAGTCGTCCCGGATCATCGAGTGCCCCAGCCGGAACGCCGCGACGGAGAACTCGATCGGCATCGTGGGGACGGCGGTCGGAGCGACCCCCACCTCGAACGCCTTCCTGCCGTTGTTGAAGACGCTGTTCACCACGCCCTTCGCGCAGATCCTGGGGAGGTAGTCGGTGCGAAGCATCCACTGGTAGTGCCGGGTGACGATCCGCCGGGCGCGCGCGAAACGCTGCGAGGTCGGAACGGAGGCCGGGAGCGAGTCCACGACGCGGTTGTGGAAGCGGATGAAGGCGAGGTGGGTCTGGGCCACAGCGAGGTTCTCGTCGTTCCGCGGGTCGGGGATCACGGCGCGGCGCTTGGCCTTCGCCGTCGATCCCTCGCCGCGTGGAAGGTCGAACCCGTCCTTGGCCCCGACCCCGCTCTCGGGCGTCGTCCTCCCCATCTTCAGGTGGATGCCGTCGTCCTCGTAGAACCTCGCGGAGGCAGGGTCCGTGGGGCCGGCCCCGTACAGGGAGTCGAGGTCGAGGCTGGGGGAGCGAGCCTGCAGCAGGTCGGCCGGCGAGACGTTCTCGCCCAGCATCACCTCGGTCTTGTCGAACGTCAGGTCGTGGTCGACGAACTGGCCGAGATACGTGAAGCCGGCGGGGATGTTGGACGATCTGCGGTCGCCTCCGACCATGGCCGCGGCGATCCTCTTCCGGTTGGCCTCGCTGAGCTGCCGGCCGCTCCCACGCGGGCCCATCCGAGAGAAGCGGAACGGCGGCGCGCCGCCGGCCGTGGCGAGGGTCCGCTCCCGGCCTCCGACGCTCTCGGCGAGGAGGCCCTCACCGAGGACGAAGTAGCTCTCCGATCCGTGCCTGTCCACGGCGGCCCCCTTTCGCCGGATGGTCGGTCGATTGTTCTCTCGTCCCGGGGAGGGGTCAAGGTCGATTCTTTACGAGGGGGCGGCCAGAGCCGCCTCCACGTGGAAGGGTGTTGCGCAACCTGTCCGCTCGCCCGAGCATCTAGCAGGTAGGACGGTGGAGCGGACGACGGCCCATCTCGGCGACCAGACGAGGGATCAGGGATCCCTCCTAGAAGATCTTTACGCCGATCATGCCTTGCGTGCGTTTCGCCTTGCGTACCTGCTGACCGGGAGCCGAGAGGCTGCAGAGGACGTGGTCCAAGAGGCGTTCCTCCAGGTCGGAGATCGCCTCGACTCCTTGCGAGATCTTCGCGCGTTCCCCGGCTACCTGCGAACGGTCGTACTGAACCTCGTGAGGGGGCGTTCGCGTCGGATGCGCCGGGAACGGCTCCTCACGGAGCGTGCAGCGATCCTCGAGCCGCGGACGCGGAGAGAGGAGGTCGACATCGGTCAGCGAGAGCGACTCTGGGCGGCCCTGCACCTTCTCCCGCACCGGCAGCGGGCGGCGCTCGTGCTGCGCTACTACGAAGACCTCTCGGAACGCGACGCTGCGATGGTGATGGGAACGACGGTGAGTGCAGTCAAGGCGCTCGTCTCGCGAGGCACGAGAGCGCTTCGCGCGATGCTTGGGGACATGAGGGAGGCTTGAAGATGCAGGACCTCGAGTCGGAGCTTCGGCTTCTCATGAGGGATCGGGCCGAGCGCCTGACGAGTCCACCGCCCAAACGGCAGCGACCTGGTGCATCCAAGGCACCGAGGCGCCGGATAGTGGTGATGGCGGTAGGTGCCCTCCTTGCTGTGGCGGGAGCGGGGATCGCCATCTCGCAGGGAGTTGGACCGATCACCATCGTCCCGAGAAGTGAGTCGTTCGAGGTTGCCTCCGGCGAAACAGAGGAAGGCTCGTGGCGGCTGATCTTCTATCTCGCGGAGATCGAGACGGGTTCTGGGGAGCCTCCCGAAAAGGCGTGGTGCTTGGACCTCGATCGCTCGTGGGCCCAGGAGCCCGGGGCTCGCGGGCCGCAGGAGGCGAACGTCTGTACTGAGGGAGGCGACCAGGCAACCGGCGTGGGTCCCGTTGCTCGCTTCCCACGCTTCGCCGGGGATGACGCGCTGGTCTATGGAGCCGTCTCCCCCGATATCGCAAGTCTTGAGGTCCATGACACCAAGGGCAGGACTCGGGAGACGGTAGAGATCATCCCTGCGCCGGAGGAGTCGGGTACGCGGATGGGGCTCTTCGCGACGTTCGTGGAGGACCTCGGGGTGCGGCGAGTCGACGTGGTGGCCTTCGACCGAGACGGTCGCATCTCGGAGGTCGAGCGCGTCTGATCGGTTCGGAGCCCGGGCAGACGATTTAGCTTGTCCGCGGCATCATCTTCGTCCTACGATGCGGGCGACGCTTCTCAAGGAGGACGCCGTGGCGGTAGTCAAGACGATCGAGCTGGTCGGGGTCTCATCGGAGTCGTGGCGTGACGCGGCGGCTCAAGCGCTCGCAGAGGCCACGAAGACCCTTCGGGGCATCGAGGGGATGGACGTGCTCGAGACGTCGGCGGTCGTGGACGGCTCGGACATCTCCGAGTACCACACGCGGGTGCGGATCAAGTTCCGCATCGAGCGCTGATCGCAGGGCACCGAGCCCCCGGGCCAGGCCCGGGGGCTCTCGCGTGCCCTAGACTACGGCCGAGGCCGACGAACTGATGCCTGCGACGATCCTGGTGGGGACCCAGTGGGGCGATGAGGGGAAGGGAAAGGCCACCGACCTCCTCGCCGATCGGATGGACCTCGTCGTTCGGTACCAGGGAGGCAACAACGCGGGCCACACGGTCGTCGTCGGTGACCGCACGCTGAAGCTTCACCTGATCCCGTCGGGGATCCTCTATCCCCACATCACCTCGGTGATCGCGGCGGGCGTGGTGGTGGACCCGAAGGTGCTGCTCGAGGAGATGGACGAGCTGGCCGCGCAGGGGATCGATACCTCTCGCCTCGTGCTCTCGGCGAACGCGCACCTGATCATGCCGTACCACCTGGAGCTGGACCGGGTCACCGAGCGGTACCTGGGGAGATCGAGGCTGGGGACGACGAAGCGCGGGATCGGACCGGCCTACGCTGACAAGGCGGCGAGGATCGGGCTCCGGGTCCAGGACCTCACCGACGAGAAGATCTTCCGGAAGAAGCTGGAGGTTGTGCTGAAGGAGAAGAACGCGATCCTCAGCAAGGTCTACAACCGGCTGCCGCTGGAGGCCGAGGAGATCGTCCGCGACTACATGGCCTACGGCGAGCGGCTGGCGCCGCACATCGCGGACACGTCGGCGGTGCTGCACGAGGCTCTGCGGGAAGGTCGCAGCCTGCTGCTGGAGGGGGCGCAGGGAACCCTGCTCGACCTGGACCACGGGACGTACCCCTTCGTGACGTCGTCGAACCCGGTGGCGGGCGGGGCGCTCGCGGGCGCGGGGCTCGGGCCGGGTGTGGTGGACCGCGTGATCGGGGTGACGAAGGCGTACGTGACCAGAGTGGGATCGGGCCCGTTCCCGACGGAGGACGAGGGCGCGGCCGGTCGTCACATGGCCGAGCGCGGGGTCGAGGTGGGCACGACGACCGGCCGCGCCCGACGCTGCGGCTGGCTCGACGTCGTCCTGCTCCGCTACGCCGCGCGCGTCAACGGGCTGACCGAGCTGTTCCTCACGAAGATCGACGTCCTGACGGGCCTGTCCCGGCTGAAGGTGTGCACGGCGTACCGCTACGAGGGGGAGACCTTCGAGGACTTCCCGCCCCACCAGACGATCGTCCACAAGGCCGAGCCGGTGTACGAGGAGCTCGACGGGTGGGAGGAGGATCTCGTGGACGCTCGCTCGCTCGACGACCTCCCGGGCGCGGCGCGGAAGTACGTCGCGCTGATCGAGGAGGCTTCGGGCGTGCCGGTGCGCACGATCTCGGTGGGACCGGGGCGCGAGGACACGGTGGAGGTCGCGGCGTGAAGGTGCTGGTGGTGGGGTCCGGCGGCCGGGAGCACGCGCTGGCCTGGGCCATCGCGCGGAGCCCGGGCGCGGAGGTGCATGCGGCGCCGGGCAACGCGGGGATCGAGGAGGTTGCCCGGCGCCACGCAGTGGACGCCGAGAGCGTCGATGCGATCGTGGCGCTGGTGGAGCGCGAGGGGATCGAGCTCACGGTGGTCGGCCCCGAAGCGCCGCTCGTCGTGGGGCTCGCGGATCGGCTCCGCGAGCGAGGGCACCGCGCGTTCGGGCCGGGCGCGGAGGGGGCGCGGCTCGAAGGCTCGAAGTCCTGGGCCAAGGACCTGTGCCGTCGGCACGGGATCCCCACCCCGCGGGCCGAGGTCTTCGAGGACCTCGACGAGGCCGCGGCGTTCCTGGACTCTATGGAGCCGCCGTACGTGGTCAAGGCCGACGGGCTGGCCGCCGGCAAGGGCGTCGCCGTCTGCGCCACCCGCGAGGACGCGGTGCAGGCGCTGAAGGAGCGGCTCGTGGAGCGAGCGTTCGGGGAGGCGGGAGCCACCGTCCTGGTCGAGGAGCACGCCGCCGGCCGAGAGGTGTCCGCGCTGGCCCTCACCGACGGCGAGACGATCGTGCCGCTCGTGCTGGCCAAGGACTTCAAGCGCGCGCTGGACGGGGACGAGGGCCCGAACACCGGTGGCATGGGGGCGTACTCGCCGGTGTCGTTCGTGGGGGAGGCGCTGGAGGCCGAGATCCGGGCCCTGCTCACCCGGACGATGGGCGCCCTGCGGGATGAAGGGATCGAGTACCGCGGCGTGATCTACGCGGGCCTGATGCTCACCGACCAGGGGCCGAGGGTCCTCGAGTTCAACTGCCGCTTCGGGGACCCGGAGACCCAGGCCGTCGTGCCGCGGATCGGGTCGGATCTTCTGGAGGCGCTGGCCGCGTGCGCCGAGGGTCGTTTGGCCGAGGTCGAGCTGACCGCCCGGCCCGATGCGTGCGTCACGGTCGTGGCCGCCTCGGGCGGCTACCCCGGCTCGTACGAGATGGGGAAGGAGATCCGCGGCGTGGACGAGGCCGCGTCGCGCGAAGGTGTGGTCGTGTTCCACGCGGGCACCGAGCAGACGGACGGGCGGCTCGTGGCGGCGGGCGGCCGCGTCCTGGCGGTCAGCGCGCTCGGCGAGAGCGTCGCGGCCGCCCGCCGCCACGCCTACGACGCGCTCTCGCTGATCTCGTTCGATGGGATGCACTACCGGACCGACATCGCGAAGGAGGCAGCTGATGGCCGATGAAGAGCCGCTGGTGGGGATCCTCGTGGGCTCCGCCTCGGATCTCCCCACGATCCAGCAGGCCGGGGCGATCCTGGAGCGCTTCGAGATCCCCCACGAGATCGAGGTCATGTCCGCGCACCGGAGCCCCGACGCCGTGGACGAGTACGCGCGCACCGCGGAGGAGCGGGGCCTCGTCACGATCATCTGCGGGGCGGGCATGGCCGCGCACCTGGCGGGCGCGGTGGCCGCACGGACCTCCCTGCCGGTGATCGGCGTCCCGATCGGCGGGGGGTCGCTGGGCGGCGAGGACGCCCTCCTCTCCACCGTCCAGATG
>DASUTW010000176.1:0-2112 GCA_036374395.1 Actinomycetota bacterium | reverse complement strand
CCTGGAGCACGGGGCCATCCCCGAGGGCCTCCTCGACGAGGTCAAGAGCCACCTGCGCAGCCTCGAGAGCGACATGGACAAGAAGCTCGGCGACCTCGAGGACCCGCTCCTGGTCTCCGTTCGCTCGGGCGCGAAGTACTCCATGCCGGGCATGATGGACACGGTCCTCAACCTGGGCCTGAACGACCGGTCGGTGCTCGGCCTGGCCCGACAGGCCCGGAGCGACCGATTCGCCTTCGACTCCTACCGCCGCTTCATCCAGATGTTCGGCAAGATCGTGATGGACATCCCCGGCGACCTCTTCGAGGAGGCGCTCGACGAGGCCAAGGAGCGCAAGGGCGAGGGCGCGCTGGACACGGACCTCGAGGCGATCGACCTCCGCGACCTCGTGGAGCGCTTCAAGGTTATCTTCAAGGAGCAGACGGGCAGGCTGTTCCCCGAGGACCCCCAGGAGCAGCTCTCCATGGCCATCGAGGCCGTCTTCCGCTCCTGGAACAACCCCCGGGCCCACGTCTACCGCCGCCAGGAGCGCATCCCCGACGACCTGGGGACCGCGGTGAACGTGCAGGCCATGGTCTTCGGGAACCTCGGGGACGACTCCGGGACCGGCGTGGCGTTCACGCGGAACCCCGCGACCGGGGAGCCGGGCGTGTACGGGGACTACCTCCTCAACGCGCAGGGGGAGGACGTCGTGGCCGGGATCCGCCACACGCTGCCGCTGGGAGACCTGGAGCGGCTGAACGCGAAGGCCTACCGCGAGCTGCTCCAGATCATGGAGACCCTCGAGCGCCACTACCGGGACATGTGCGACATCGAGTTCACCATCGAGCGCGGCAAGCTGTGGATGCTCCAGACCCGGGTGGGCAAGCGCACCGGGGGCGCGGCCGTCCGCATGGCCGTGGACATGGCGAACGAGGGCCTCATCTCGCGCGAGGAGGCCGTGGGGAGGGTGGAGCCCGAGCAGCTCGACCAGCTCCTGCACCCCCAGTTCGACCCCGGAGCGGACATCGAGGTGCTGGCGAAGGGGCTGAACGCCAGCCCCGGCGCGGCGGTCGGGAGGGCCGTCTTCGATGCCGACACCGCCCTGGAGTGGGGGGAGAGAGGCGAGGACGTGATCCTCGTGCGGCGGGAGACGAACCCCGACGACCTCCACGGCATGATCGCCGCCCGCGGCATCCTCACCTCCCACGGTGGCAAGACCTCCCACGCCGCGGTCGTGGCCCGCGGGATGGGCAAGCCCGCGGTCTGCGGGGCGGAGGCCCTGAAGATCGATCTGGGGGGCAGACGATTCGAGGTTGACGGAGCGGCTGTCAAGCAGGGTGACGTTATCTCGATCGACGGGACCACCGGGCGCGTCGTCGTGGGGGAGGTCCCCCTGCGCGAGCCCAAGCTCTCGGGGGACTTCGAGACCCTGCTCGGCTGGGCCGACGACCTCCGCCAGCTGGGGGTCAGGGCCAACGCCGACGACGGCCCAGGGGCCGAGAAGGCGAGGGAGTTCGGAGCCGAGGGGATCGGCCTGTGTCGCACGGAGCACATGTTCGGAACCCCCGGCGACGAGCGGCTCCCCATCTTCCGGCAGGTGATCCTCTCGGCCCCGGCGGCACGCGCCGCCCAGCTCGCGCTGGAGGAGGCCGAGCGAGAGGCCGGGGCCGCCAGAGGCTCGGCTAAGAAGCCCGCCCGGGAGCGCGTCAAACAGGCCAAGGCGAGGATGAGCTCCGAGGAGGTGAAGCCCTACTTCGACGGGCTCCGGAAGCTCCAGGCCGGCCAGCGCAAGGACTTCGAGGCCGTGCTCAAGGCGATGGACGGGCTCCCCGTCACGATCCGACTCCTCGACCCGCCGCTCCACGAGTTCCTTCCATCCTCGCACGAGCTGGAGATGGCGCTGGCGTTCCCGACCCGCAAGGCGAACGCGGACCTGATCCGGGAGTTCGGGGGGAAGCGGAAGGCGGAGACCGTCCTCCGCGAGGTGCTGGGGCTCGAGGAGAACAACCCGATGCTGGGCCTGAGGGGATGCCGCCTGGGGATCCTCTACCCGGACATCTACCGGGCGCAGGTCCGCGCCATCCTGGAGGCGGCCGTCAACCGCAAGAAGCGGGGCGGGGATCCCAAGGT
>DASUTW010000175.1:0-2624 GCA_036374395.1 Actinomycetota bacterium | reverse complement strand
CCCTTCTCGTACCGCTCCTGCTCGCGGAACGCGGCGTCGGCGATCTCGGACTGGAAGTAGCCCCGCTCGATACCCACGAGCATCCCCTCGAGGATCGAGCCCGAGCCCATCTCCTCGATCTTGCGGAAGTACTCCTCGGCCTGCTCCTCGGCCTTGTTCGTCAGCGCCTCCACGAAGTACGAGCCCCCCAGCGGGTCGATCACGTTCGCCACGCCGGTCTCGTGGGCGATCACCTGCTGGGTCCGCAGGGCGATCTGCGCCGCCTTCTCGGTGGGCAGCGCCAGCACCTCGTCCAGCGCGTTCGTGTGGAGCGACTGCGTCCCGCCGAGCACGCCGGCCAGCGCCTCGATCGCCGTCCGGACGATGTTGTTCTCGGGCTGCTGAGCGGTCAGCGAACAGCCGGCGGTCTGCGTGTGGAACCGAAGGCGCCACGACTGCGGGTCCTCCGCGCCGTAGCGCTCCTTCATCCAGCGGGCCCAGATGCGCCTCGCGGCGCGGAACTTGGCGATCTCTTCGAAGAAGTCGATGTGCGCGTTGAAGAAGAATGACAGCCCCTGCGAAAAGCGATCCACGTCGAGGCCCCGCTCCTTGCCGAGCTCCACATACGAGAAGCCGTCGGCCAGCGTGAACGCCAGCTCCTGGACCGCGGTCGAGCCGGCCTCTCGGATGTGATAGCCGGAGACGCTGATCGGGTGCCACTGCGGCACCTCGTCCGCACAGAACTCCATGAGGTCGCCGATGATCCGCAGGTGCGGCCGGGGAGGGAAGATCCACTCCTTCTGCGCGATGTACTCCTTGAGGATGTCGGTCTGGAGGGTCCCGTCGAGCGTCGTCCAGTCCACCCCCTGCTTCTCCGCGGCGGCCAGGAAGAAGGCGAAGAGGATCGCGGCCGGCCCGCTGATCGTCATCGAGGTCGTGATGTCATCGAGCGGGATGCCGTCGAAGAGGATCTCGAAGTCGGCCAGCGAGTCGGTCGCGACGCCGCAGCGGCCCACCTCGCCCTCGGCGTGCGGGTCGTCGGAGTCCCGGCCCATCAGCGTGGGCATGTCGAAGGCGACCGAGAGACCGCCCTGGCCGTGCTTCAGGAGGTACTTGTAACGCTCGTTCGTCTGCTTGGGGCTGCCGAAGCCGGCGAACTGGCGCATCGTCCACAGCCGGCCTCGATACATGGAGGGATAGACGCCGCGGGTGTACGGATACTCGCCGGGGAAGCCGAGGTCCCGGTCGGGATCGAAGCCCTCGAGGTCTTCCGGGGTGTACAGCGGCTCGATGGGCTCGCCGCTGATCGTCTCGAAGTCGGCATCGCGCTCCCCCGCCTGGCGGTACCGCTGGCGCCACTCCTCCTTGTTCATCGAGCCTCCTCGTCGAGCCTGCCCACCAGGATATCGGCCGCGGCGTACGGGTCGGTGCGTCGGGCCGCGAGGTCGTCGGCCAGGGCCTCCAGGTCACCCCGCTCCAAGAGGGACTGCGCCCGGACCCGGAGGCGTTCCGCCACGATGCCCTCGACCTCCCGGAGGAGCCTGGCCCGCCGACGGCGGTCCAGCTCGCCGGTGGACTCCAGGTGCTTCTGGTGCCCCTCGATCGCCTCCCAAAGCTCCTCCATGCCCTCGCCGTTCACCGTCGAGGTCAGGACGACCGGGGGCGGCCACGGGAGCTCGGGACCGAGGTGGAGCATCTGCTCCAGGTCGCGGGCGGTCTCGCGAGCGCCCTCGCGGTCGGCCTTGTTCACCACGAAGACGTCGGCGATCTCCAGGATGCCCGCCTTCGACGCCTGCACCGCGTCTCCCCATCCGGGCGAGACCACCACGAGCGTCGTGTCCGCCTCGGTGGCGACCTCGACCTCGGCCTGCCCAACGCCCACGGTCTCGATCACGACGAGGTCCACGCCCGAGGCATCGAGCACCCGGACGGCCTCCGGCGCCGCGAGCGCGAGCCCGCCCAGGTGCCCGCGGGTAGCCATGGACCGGATGAACACCCCGGGGTCGGTGGCGTGCTCCTGCATGCGGAGGCGGTCGCCGAGCAGGGCCCCGCCCGTGAAGGGCGAGGTGGGATCGATCGCCAGGACGGCGACGGACCGATCTCGCTTTCGAGCGCCCTCGACGAGCACCGCGGCCAGGCTCGACTTCCCCACGCCCGGCGAGCCCGTCAGCCCGATCGTGAGGGCACGTCCCGTGCGGGGGAAGAGGCCGGCCATCAGATCGCGCAGCCCCTCGCTCCCGTCCTCGACCATGGAGATGGCGCGAGCGATCGAGCGCCGATCGCCGGAGAGGACGCCGTCCGCGAGGGTCATGCGGACAGCGTAGCAGTCGGTCAGCCCAGGAAGATCTGGGTCACGTAGACCCAGCCGGCACGCTTCACCACACCCATGCCCGCCTTCGAGTAGCAGCCGCAGAGGATGTTGGACCGGTGACCCGAGCTCCGCATCAGCGCCCTGTGCGCGGCCCGGACCGTCTTCGCCTTGGCCACGTTCTCGCCGATCCTGGTCCAGCTGCCGGGGGCGATGCAGCTGAGACAGCTGTGGTGGAAGATCCGGCGCTGCTTCGACATCCGGACGCTGTGGCGGTGGGCCTTCCGCCGCAGCTTCTCGCCCATCTTGAGGGGCCGGATCCCGTTGTTCGCACGAG
>DASUTW010000174.1:0-2943 GCA_036374395.1 Actinomycetota bacterium | reverse complement strand
CGGCTCCCCCGCCACCGGGCGGTAGACCGAGCCGCCCTCCTCGTGGACGACCTCCAGGATTTCGCTGACCTCGACGCCGTGCTCGAGGAGGCGCTCCCGCGCCGCGGTGAGATCGTCGACGACGACCATCAGTCCCTGGAGCGAGCCCGGCTCGATGTCGGGCGGCCCGGGTCGCCCCGCCGCCGCCCCCGACATCAGCGCGATCGAGCATCCGGAGCCGGGAGGAGTCAGCTGGACCATCCGCAGGTCATCGGTGAATCGAGTGTCGAAGTCCTCGTGGAACCCGACCGCGTCCCGGTAGAACGCCTTGGCTCGGTCCACGTTGGACACGGGGACGAACACGACCTCGATCCGCCACTCCACCCCTTCACCCCTCCGCGATGCCCGGCCCGCGCTTGCCCAGCTGGTCGGCGATGATGGCCCGCTGGACCTCCGAGGTCCCCTCCCAGATCCGGTCCACCCGCAGCTCCCGGAAGGACCGCTCGGCCACGTTCTCGCGCATGTAGCCGCGGCCCCCGAAGATCTGCACGGCCCGGTCGGCCACCCGGTTCGCCATCTCGGACGCGTAGAGCTTGGCCATCGAGCAGTGGGCGTGCAGCAGCTTCACGTCGGCGCCCTCGTCCATCTCCCTCGCCGTGCGGTAGGTCATCAGGCGCGCGGCCCACAGCTCCACGATCGAGTCCGCGAGTGGGAAAGCCACGCCCTGGTACTCGGCGATGGGCTGCCCGAAGGCCACGCGCTCCCGCGCGAACCCCTCAGCCTCCTCGATCAGGCGGTCCGCCGCCCCGCAGCAGCGGGCCGCGATCATGAGGCGCTCGTAGCGGAACCATTCGTGGGTGAAGGACATGCCGTCGCCCTCCTCCCCGATCAGGTTGGCGGCGGGGACCCGCACGTCCTCGAAGGCCACGATCGGGTGCTCGTCGGGGTACGAGTGGCTGTAGCGAGGCGTGCGCACGACCCGGACACCCGGCGAGTCCGTGTCCACGATGAACATCGCGTGGGTCCCCGCGTTCTCTCCTCCCTCCAGCTTGGCCTGGAAGAAGACGTGGTCGGCCTTGTTGAACGAGGTCACATGCCACTTCACGCCGGTGAGGACGTACTCGTCGCCATCCCTGCGGGCCCGGGCCTCGATCGCATCCACGTCGGAGCCGGCTCCCTCCTCGGTGATCGCGTAGCACTCGTGGCGCTCCCCGCGGATCGTGGGGAGGACCCAGGTCTCCATCTGGTGCTCGGTGGCGACCTTGGGGAGCCAGGTGGGAGGCGTGGTGACCACCCATCCGAGCGCGTTCGTCACTCGCCCGATCTGCTCCTGGGCCAGGACCTGCTGGAGCACGGTGAAGCCTCGGCCCCCGAGCTCGGCCGGGGCGCTGATCGCGGTCAGCCCGAGCTCCTCGGCCCTGGCCCGGTGGCGCTCCCGGACGTCCGGCGGGAGCGAACCGCCGGCCATCTCGGCCTCCACCTCGAACGAGATCAGCTCGTCGGCCAGCGTCCGGGCTCGCTCGCGGATCGCGAGGTCCTCGTCCGAGAGCCTCACCGCCGCCCACCCCAGCGCGCGCGTCGGTGGTCGGCGCGCACCACGCCGGCGCAGTTGCGCCCCGGCACCGCCATCACGCCGCCCCCGGGGTGGGTCCCCGACCCGCAGAGGTACAGCCCCCGGATCGGCGAGCGGTGGTCCCCGTACCCGGGGATCGGCCGGAACGAGAAGAGTTGGTCCGGCGTCATGTCGCCCTGGAAGATGTTGCCCCCCAGGAGCCCGAAGCGCTCCTCGATGTCGGGCGGGGTCAGCACCTCCATGTGCTCCACCGAGTCGGCGAACCCGGGGCAGTGGGCGTCGAGGACCTCGACGACCCGGCGCCCGTAGGCCGCGCGCTCGGTGTCCCAGGAGCCCTCGCGGAGATCGAAGGGCCCGAACTGCGTGAAGCACAGCGCGACGTGCTTCCCCTCCGGGGCGATCCCGGGCTCGTGGGCCGTGGGGAACACCGCCTCGATGTACGGGTCGCGCGAGGGTCGGCCGTACTTGGCGTCGTCCCAGGCCCGCTCCAGGTACTCCACCGAGGGCGAGATCGCCATGATCCCGGTATGGGGATCGCCCGGGATGGGGCCCTCCCAGGCCTTGGGCCTCGGCAGCTCGGACAGCCCGAGGTTGACCTTCACCGAGCCCGACCGGCTGCGGTAGCGGCGAACGTCCCTCACGACCTCGTCGGGGAGGTGCTCCTCGCCCACGAGGTCCAAGTAGGTGGTGACGGGGTGGGCGCCCGAGATCACGCGGCGGGCCCGGAGCTTCGTCCCGTCCTCGAGCTCCACGCCGAGCGCCTCGCCGTTCCGCGTCACCACGCTCCGGACGGGCATCCCCGTCCGGATCTCGGCCCCCGCCTCGCGCGCCGCGCTCGCCAAGGCCTCGCTCACGCCGCCCATGCCGCCGTGGACCCATCCCCACGCGCCGTCGTGGCCGTCGACCTCTCCGATCCAGTGGTGCATCAGGACGTAGGCGGAACCGGGGCTCATGGGGCCGCACCAGGCCCCGATGATCGTCTGGGTGGCCAGCGCGCCCTTCACCCGCTCGTCCTCGAACCACTCGTCGAGGAAGTCGGCGCCGCTGATCGTGAAGAGGCGGACGAGCTCGGCGATGTCCTTCCCCGACCAGCCCCGCAGCTTCCGGGCGACCGAGAGCCACCGCGGCAGCTCGCGCATCGTGAGGTTGGGAGGCACGACGAACAGCATGTCGCGGAGCAGCTGGGACAGCCGCTCGAAGGAGCGGTCGAACTCGACGTAGGCCTCGGCGTCGCGCTTCGAGTACTTCGCGATCTCCTCCACGGTGCGCCCGACGTCGCCCCAGAGCGTCAGCGAGGTGCCGTCCTCGTAGGGGACGTAGTAGTCGGGGTCGATCAGCGAGACGCGGTACCCGTGGCGGGGGAGGTCGAGCTCGGAGACGATCTGGGGCGG
>DASUTW010000173.1:0-7474 GCA_036374395.1 Actinomycetota bacterium | reverse complement strand
CTGAAGTACCCGGAGGGGTTCGGAAGCACGCACCTGGGCCGCATCGGCCGCCGCGGATAGGATGGGTGCCGTGCTCGAACGACGTCTCTCGCGATGGGTGATGGTGTTCGTGCTCGTGGTGCTCTCCTCGCTCGGGGTGCCCGCCGTGCTGTCGACGGCCCGGCCCAATCGGGAGCGCGACGACACCGCCGCCGTGCTTGTGATCGGGGAGGATCTGGCCCGGCTCGGATGAGCCGCAGGAGGACGCCATGACGCTCGATGACTTCGAACGCTTCCCGCTGATGTTCGGGCCCTCTCCGATCCATCGGCTGGAGCGGCTCACCGAGCACCTGGGAGGAGCGGACCTCTGGGCCAAGCGCGAGGACTGCAACAGCGGCCTGGCCTTCGGCGGGAACAAGGTGCGGAAGCTCGAGTACCTCGCCGCCGACGCGATCGCCGGGGGATGCGACACGCTCGTCTCGATCGGTGGCGTGCAGTCGAACCACACGCGCCAGGTCGCAGCCACCGCGGCGCGCCTCGGGATGAAGTGCGTGCTGATCCAGGAGAGCTGGGTGGAGTGGCCGGACGCCGTCTACGATCGGGTGGGGAACATCCTGCTCAGCCGGTTGATGGGTGCGGATGTCCGGCTGATGGAGGCGGGATTCGGGATCGGGTTCAAGGAGAGCTGGGAGCGGGCGATCTCCGAGATCGAGGAGGCCGGCGGCAAGCCGTACGCGATCCCGGCCGGCGCCTCCGACCACCCCCTGGGCGGCCTGGGGTTCGCGAGGTGGGCCCGCGAGGTGGCCGAGCAGGAGCGTGAGCTCGACGTGTTCTTCGACACGATCGTCGTCTGCTCGGTCACGGGGAGCACGCAGGCGGGCATGGTCGCCGGGTTCGCCGCGCTGGACGAGGAGCGCCGGCGACGCGTGATCGGGATCGACGGCTCGGCCAAGCCCAAGGAGACCCAGGAGCAGGTCGCCCGGATCGCGCGGAACACCGCCGAGCTGATCGAGGCCCGGGAGCTGACCGACGACGAGATCGTCCTCGACGACCGCTACCACGCGGGGACGTACGGGATCCCCGACGAGCAGACGCTCGACGCGATGCGGCTCGCCGCCCGGCTCGAGGGGATGATCACCGACCCCGTCTACGAGGGGAAGTCGATGGCGGGGATGATCGACCTCGTGGACACGGGCGAGATCCCGAAGGGCTCCACCGTGCTGTACGCGCACCTCGGGGGACAGCCGGCGCTCAGCGCCTACAGCGCGCTGTTCCGCTGAGCGAGGTGGGTCCACAGGTGCATCGCGGCGTAGGCTCGCCACGGCCTCCAGGCCTCCGCGCGGGCCATCAGCGGCTCACCTGAGCCTCGGAGCGAGGCGTAAGCCCGGCGCAGCCCGAGGTCGTCCACCGGGATCGCGTCCGGGTCGAGGAGCCGCATCGCCACGTAGCCGGCCGTCCAGGGGCCGATGCCGGGCAGCTCGAGGAGCGATCGCTGGACGTCGCGGGGAGGGGTCCCCGCGTCGAGCTTCAGCCGGCCGCTCGTCACGGCCTCGGCCAGCGCTTGGATCGCCCGGATGCGCCCCGTCGTGAGCCCGATCGAGGAGAGGTCGGCTCCGAGGAGCGCCTCGGCGCTCGGGAAGAGATGCGTGACCCCGCCGGTGGGGGACGGGAGGGCCTCGCCGAGCTCCGACACGAGGCGCCCGACGAGGGTCCGGGCGCCCGCCACGGTGACCTGCTGGCCGACGATCGCACGAACGGCGAGCTCGAGCCCGTCGGGGTGTCCGGGGATCCGCATCCCCGGCCGCCGGCGCACCAGCGGCCTGAGGGCCGGATCCGCGGAGAGCGCGGTCGCCACGGCCTCGGGATCGGCGTCGAGATCGAAGACTCGCCTCGCCGCGCTCACGGCCCGAGGGAGATCGCGCAGGTCCCCGAGCTCGAGCCGGACGGTGACATGGCCCTCCTCCGGATTGAGCGTCCCTTCGAGGACGGCGTGGGAGCGACCCAGCCTGAGGCTCCGCCGGTACGCGCCGTGCTCGCGTTCCTCGAGGCCCGCGATGGCGCGGGCCTCGAGGAACGCGAGCACCGGCTCCCCCGCGTACGGCCGACGATGCCGCAGGCGGAGGACGAGCGAGCGAACGCCGCCTCCTCCGCCCCCTCGCCTCCTGAGCTCGGTGGGGGAGGAGCCGAAGGTCTCCCTGATGTGGTCGTTGAACTGCCGGACGCTGGCGTATCCGGCCGCGAAGGCGACGTCGGACGCCCGCATGTCGGTCAGGGTCAGGAGATCCCAAGCCGCCTCCGCGCGCCTGGCTCTGGCGATGGCGAGGGGAGGAGACCCGAAGCTCGCGGTCACCAGGCGATGCAGGTGCCGGTCGCTGACGTGCAGGCGGGCCGAGAGCCCACCCACCCCCTCCTCGTCCACGATGCCGCCCATGATCAGGGCGAGGGCCCGCCTGGCGAGATCCTCTGAGGTCCCACCGGCGTCCGAGGGTGTCCATCGGTCGGGCTCGCAGCGGAGGCACGGACGGAACCCGGCCGAGCGGGCCGCCTGGGCCGTGGGGAAGAACCGGACGTTCTCGGGCCTGGGGGTCCGAGCGGGGCAGCTCGGCCGGCAGTAGATGCCCGTGCTGGTGACGGCGGTGAAGAAGCGACCGTCGTGCCGAGGGTCGCGGCTGGCGATGGCCCGGTACCGAGCGGCGAAGGTCGTCGTCATGCGAGCATCATCGCCGCTCCGCCCGACGAGCGCTGGCGGCTTTCGGACATCGCCGATCGGCGGGGACGATCGTCGAGACCCGCTACCATCACCCTCGACATGGAGGCTCCCAGCGAGCGGACGAGGGTCCGCAGGCACCACGAGCGCGGCGTCTACGACCGCGAGACGATCCACGCGATCCTCGACGAGGCGCTCTTCTGCCACCTGGCGGTAATCGTGGACGGGGCTCCCCGGGCCGTCCCCACGATCCACGCACGGATCGACGAGACGCTGTACGTCCACGGCTCCAACGCCAGCCGCACGCTGCGGGCCCTGAAGGACGGAGGCGAGGCCTGCACGGTCGTCACGCTGCTCGACGGGCTCGTCCTCTCGCGCTCGGCCTTCGGCCACTCCATGAACTACCGCTCGGTGGTGGTGTACGGGGTCCCCCGCGAGGTCACCGACCCGGACGAGAAGTGGGAGGCTCAGCGCGCGCTCGTGGATCACGTGATCCCGGGACGGTCGGCGGACACGCGGATGCCGAACGAGAAGGAGCTCCGGCAGACGACGATCCTGGCCCTGCCGCTCGACGAGGCCTCCGCCAAGGTGCGGACCGGGCCGCCCAAGGACGAGGACGACGACCTGGGCCTGCCGTTCTGGGCCGGTGAGGTGCCCCTGCGGATCGTCGCCGGTGACCCCGTGCCCGACCCCTCGCTGCCAGAGGGGATCGAGGCGCCGCCGTACGCGCGCCGCTACCGCCGCTGAGACGGAGAAGGGGCGCCCGGAGGCGCCCCTTCAGTTCGACGATCGGTGCGACTCAGGTGTCGCCGCCGCCGCCGCTGTCCGAACCCCCGCCGGTGTTCGTTCCGCCGCCGGTGTTGGTGCCACCACCGCCGCCACCGCTGCCGTTCGTGTTGGTCGCGGTGGCCGCGCGGACTGTATTGTTCCCGCCCGAGGTGCCGTCGTTCCCGCGGGTGTCGTCGCCGTCCCCGGTGTTGTTCCCACCGGAGGTGCCGTCGTTCCCGCGGGTGTTGTCGCCATCGCCACCTCGCCCGCGGTCGTCGTCGTCATCATCGTCGCCGTCGTCCGGGCGCTTCGCCTCGTCCTGGATCTCAACGCCGGAGACGGGGGCCAGCTCGTCGCCCGGGCCGGTCACCCACGCGACGGCGCCACCGAGGGCGATCGCGATGGCTGCGAGGATCACCTTCGCCAACATGTCGTCCTCCTTCCGTCGTCCGTCTGCGGCGTCATCGCCGCTCACTGGTACCTATCCTCCCGCCCGGTCCTGAGGCCACCATGAGCCCTCCGTGAGAGAGGTCTCACTTGAGGCCGCTGCCCCTCTCACATGATCTTCGGGCGCCGTCGTCCGAGGCGGGGGCTCCTGGGCAGCGCGTCGGCGAGCGGCTGGAGGGCCTCGGCGAGCTCGGCCGCGGTGGGGCGCTCCTGGGGATCGTGCCGGATGCACGCCATCACCGGATCCGTGAGCACCGACGGGATCTCCCGGGGCAGCGGCGCCGGCTCCACGGTGAGCTGGGGGAACCGCGCGTCCCCCTCGGCGTCCTCCTCGCCCCTCGGGTAGGGGAGGCGACCGGCGATCGCCTCGTACAGCGTCACCCCGAGCCCCCACACGTCGGTGCGGTGCTCGATCCGGGGGTGCGGCCCCTCCTCGCACTGCTCGGGGGCCATGTAGGCGTCGGTTCCGATCGGCCCCTCGATCCGCCTCGCCCGCTCCAGAGGCGCCGCGATGCTGAGGTCGATGAGCCTGGGAGGCGCTCCCATGATCACGTTCTTCGGCTTGACGTCCAGGTGGACGATGCCCTCCGTGCCCATGTAGTGGAGCGCGGAGCTGAGCTGCAGCCCGAGCGGTATGACCTGCTCGATGGCGAGCGCCTTCTGCTTCCGGATCAGGCTGGAGAGGCGCGGACCGTCCATCAGCTCGAGGACGAGATGCGGGTGCTCCCCGTCGAGGTCCACACCGAAGCACCGGGGGAGCACGGGATGCTGGAGCCGCTGCAGCGCCTCGGCCTCAACGCCGAAGCGCTCCATCGCCCTTCGGTCGCCCACCCGGTCCGGCCTCAGCAGCTTCACCGCCACGACGGTCAGCAGCCGCTCGTCCCAGGCGAGGTACACCTCGTAGCGCCAGCCGCCGCCGAGCAGATCGAGCGCGTGGAGGCCGGGGACGATCTCCTCGCCTTCCGCGAAGTCCCAGCTCTCCTTGGTCCGGTCCTGCACGTCCATCGCATCCTCCCCACCTTGATCCGAGACAACCATCGCCCGGGGCCGTGAGCCGGGTATGAAGACTCCATGAGAACATCCTCATGGGCCTCTCATGGAGGGCTGATGCGCGACCGCCATCCTTCGAACCATGAGCCTTCGACGTGTGCTGTCCGTGCTCCTGCTCCTCGCCCTGGGCTTCGGGGTGGGGTGGGCGCTGGTCGACCTGACCCGTCCGGGGATCCGGGACGAGGAGGTCCCGGCGATCATCGTCCGAGAGGAGGAGGACGACGAGCCCCCTCCGGGCGGAGGTGGCTCGGGCGGGGATGGCGGCTCGGGCGGGGGAGGCGGCTCGGGCGGAGGCGGCTGGGGCGGAGGCGGAGGCGCGTCCCCGGCCCCTGCGCCCGCTCCCGCTCCGGCGGGAGACGACTCGGACGACCACGGCACCGATGACGGAGGAGCGGGCGGCGGCGACGACACGTGAGGCGGACGCCCCTGAGCCCCGGAGCCGCAGGATCCTGTGGGGCGTCCGTGCCCGGATGCTCACCTGGTACATCGTGGTGCTGACGGTGGCGATCGGCGCGAGCGTCCTCGTGGCCCGCCAGGTCCTGATCGCGCAGCTCGACGAGCGGATCGACCGGGATCTGGTCCAGGAGAGCGAGGAGCTGCGGAGGCTCTCGGGAGGCCGGGACCCGAGCACGGGGGAGCCGTTCCGCACCAACGTCCGGCGGATCTTCGAGGTGTTCCTCCAGCGGAACATCCCCGCTCGGAACGAGACCTTCCTCACGATCGTGGGAGGCGAGCCCTTCGAGCGGAGCTTCCGGGAGCCGCCCTACCGGCTGGACCGCGATCCCGAGCTGGTGGAGCGCTGGTCCGGGCTCCAGCGAGCCGACCGCGGCCGGGTGGAGACGCCGGCGGGCGACGTCGAGTACCTCGCGGTGCCGGTGCGCTCGGGGGGGAGGACGAGAGGCGTCTTCGTGGCGGCGATCTTCCGTGATTTGGAGCTGGAGGACATCCAGCAGGCGATCTGGGGCACGGTGGGGGTGGGCCTCGTCACGCTCGTGATCGGCTCGATCCTGGCCTGGCGCGTGATCGGCGGGGTCCTCGGGCGTGTGAAGCGGGTGACCGACACGGCCCGGGACTTCTCGGACGATCTGACGCGCCGGCTGCACGTCACGGGGAACGACGAGGTCTCGCACCTGGCGCTCACGTTCAACGGGATGCTGGACCGCCTGGAGGACCTGATGGAGACGCAGCGCCGGTTCGTGGACGACGCAGGCCACGAGCTCCGCACGCCGATCACCGTGATCCGGGGTCACCTCGAGCTGCTGGACGACGACCCCGAGGAGCGGGAGCGCACGCTGGCCCTCGTTACGGACGAGCTCGACCGCATGCAGCGCATCGTCAACGACCTGCTGATCCTGGCGAAGGCCGAGCGGCCCGACTTCCTCGACCTGGAGCCGGTGCCGCTGGACCGCCTCACTGAGGAGATCCACGCCAAGGCGAAGGCCCTCGGGGAGCGGGACTGGCGGCTCCAGGAGTCCGCAGCGGGCATCGTGATCGGGGATCGTCAGCGGCTGACCCAGGCCGTGATGCAGCTGGCCCAGAACGCCGTCCAGAACACTCAGACGGGCTCGGAGATCGGGATCGGCTCCTCGATGCAGAACGGCGAGGCGAGGTTGTGGGTGCGCGACACGGGTCCGGGGATCCCCCCCGACCAGCGCGACCGCCTCTTCGCCCGCTTCTCGCGGGGCGTGGGGAGACGCCGCTCGGAGGGCGCGGGCCTCGGGCTGGCGATCGTCCGGGCGATCGCGGAGGCCCACCACGGGAGGGTGGAGGTCGAGAGCCCGCCGGGATCGGGGGCCACGGTCTCCGTCGTGATCCCCGTGGACCAGCCGGAGGAAGGGAGGGACGCGTGAACATCCTCATCGTCGAGGACGAGGAGCGGATCGCCTCGTTCGTGGAGAAGGGGCTGAAGGCGAACGGGTTCACGACGTCGGTCGCCCACGACGGGGAGGCGGCGCTCTTGCTCCACCGGACCGGGGACTTCGACCTCGTCATCCTCGACCTGGGGCTGCCGGGGATGGACGGCCTGGAGGTGCTGAGAGAGCTCCGCGGCCGGGACACGCGCCTCTCGGTGATCATCCTGACCGCCCGGGACGAGGCGCCGGACGTCGTGGCCGGGCTCGACCTGGGCGCCGACGACTACGTCACGAAACCCTTCCGGTTCGACGAGCTTCAGGCCCGGGTCCGGGCGCGTCTCCGGACCGACCGGGAGCCCGAGACGACCGTGATCCGGGCGGGGGACTGCGCGCTCGACCTGCGGACGCGGCGGGTGACGGTCGAGGACCGCACGATCGAGCTGACGGCGCGGGAGTTCGCCCTCGCCGAGACCTTCTTCCGGCACCCCGGGCAGGTCCTCAGCAGGGAGCAGCTGCTGAGCAACGTGTGGGGGTACGACTACGACCCCGGCTCCAACGTGGTGGACGTCTACGTCGGCTACCTGCGGAAGAAGCTGGGGGGCGATCGGATCGTGACCGTGCGGGGCATGGGCTACCGTCTCGAGGCCGGCTGAGGGCGGGTGCGTCGAGC
>DASUTW010000172.1:0-2142 GCA_036374395.1 Actinomycetota bacterium | reverse complement strand
CCCGGCCGCTCGCCCCCTCGCTCGTCCCGGCTCATCCCTTTCGCTTCGCCCCGCTGCCCGAGCCCTCTTGCATCGCGCCGCCCCCTCGCTCGTCCCGGCCCGGGCCGGCATCGAGGCCCCAGGAGATGACCCGCTCGGGGGTGATCCTGATGAGGGGCTCGTGCCCGTCGACCGCCGTCGCCGGGCCCTCCACGATCACCGCACGAGGGCGCCAGGGACGCATCGACGCGACGTCGTCCACGACGATCGCGGCCCGAGGATTCGCCCCCACGTTCCGGTACTTGCGGGTGGACGAGAAGTCGCGGCCGGTGACGTCGACCGTGCCCAGAGCGGGGTTGTAGCGCCACATGCCGACGGGCGTGACGTGAGGGCGCCCGTCGGCGTCGGCGGTGGCGATGCGGGCCAGCCTCCGCTCCGTCGTCAGGTACTCGAGCTCTGCGTCGGAGAACCCGGCCACGGGTCACCCGTCGATCGTGCGGCGCATCAGCGGGATGAGCGACGCGGCCACCACGAGGTGGAGGAGCGCCAGGAGCCAGCGGTGGCTCCCCGGGATCCCCGTGCCGGACATCGGTCCCGTGAGCGAGGCCAGGAAGCCTCCCAGCGCGACCCAGGTCCAGGCCCGGGGGCGACGGGTCCACCGCTCCATCGCGGCGAGCAGGCCCCAGCCGAGGAGCGCGGCACCGGCGGCCGTGAGGATCACGGCGACCAGCCCGATGTCGAAGCCCGGGGACCCTTGGCCGGGCGCGCGGAGGTCGACGCCCGCGACCGGTTCGATCAGGACCCAGGTGGCGGTGGCTAGGGCGACGGCCGTGCCCACCGCGGCGAGCCGCCGTCTCCTCTGAGGCCGGGCCGCCGCCCTGGCCGCCGCCCCGCTGCTCCTCTCGATGGTGTCCATGACGGCCTCCTTTCCAAATGGCTATGTATGCGCAAGCATATAGGCGAATGCTTGCGTACGCAAGTGGTCTCACGCTAGGATCGGCGGGTGGCGATGGAAGAGCCCGTCGTGGAGCGGCCGGATGGCCTGAAGCACCTCTCGCCCCTCTACGCGGGGGCCTTCGTCGGGCTACTCCGGGCGGCCGAGGGGCTCGAGGCCCGTCTCTCGGTCCGGCTCGAGCGGGAGCACGGGCTCAGCCTGCGCGGGTTCGAGGTGCTGCTGTTCCTCTCCGTCTTCGCCCCCGAGGGGGAGCTCCGGATGAGCGACCTCGCCGAGCAGACCCCTCTGAGCCAGAGTCGAGTGTCGAGGCTCGTGGCCGATCTGGAGGCCCGGGGCCTGGTCCGGCGAATCCCCGCCGAGAGCGACGGACGGGGGGTCGGCGTGTCGGTGACGAAGGAGGGCATCGAGCGCTTCCGGGCCGCCCAGGAGAGCCACCTGGCGGACCTCGAGGAGCTGCTGTTCTCCAACCTCAGCGAGACGGAGGTCCGGCGCCTCGCCGCCATCACCGGCAAGATCGTCGAGGCCTGCCGAGAGGGGGAGCGGTGAAGATCGCCGAGGCGATCGGGTCGGCCCTGGCCAAGCTGGAGGTCCGTGACGCCTTCGGCCTCCTGGGGAGCGGGAACTTCCTCGTGACGCAGGCCATGGTGGATCGAGGCGTGCGCTTCGTGGCGGCCCGGCACGAGAGCGCTGCGGTGAGCATGGCCGACGGGTACGCGCGGGTGAGCGGCCGGCCGGGCGTCGTGACCGTCCATCAGGGCCCGGGGCTCACCAACGCGATGACGGCCCTGACCGAGGCGGCGAAGGCGCGGACCCCCCTGCTCGTGCTCGCGGCCGATACTTCGGCCGGGGCTTCCCGGTCGAACTTCGCGGTGGATCAGGCCGGGCTGGCCACGGCGGTGGGCGCGGTGGCCGAGCGGGCCCGGTCGCCCGAGACCGCGCTCGAGGATCTGGCGCGGGCGTGGCGGACTGCGGTGGTGGAGCGGCGCGCGGTCCTGTTCAGCATGCCGCTGGACGTCCAGGCCGGTGTGGCATCGGGAGATGAGATCGAGGCGCCGGAGGCGCCGGAGCCGGCCGCGCCCGCCCACGAGGACGTGGAGCGGGTCGCCGACCTGCTGGCCGCCGCCGCCTCACCCGTCCTCGTGGGCGGGCGCGGCGCGGTGCTGGCCGGGGCGGGTCCCGCGATCGAGGCGCTCGGCAACCGGGTCGGG
>DASUTW010000171.1:0-7317 GCA_036374395.1 Actinomycetota bacterium | reverse complement strand
GGCCGAGGGATGCCGCCCCGCCTGGGCGTGGCTTTCCCACCCGCTAGACTTGGGGAGGATCGCCCCCGCCCCCGTAGCTCAGTGGATAGAGCACCGGTTTCCTAAACCGGGTGTCGGAGGTTCGATTCCTCCCGGGGGCGCTATGTGATGTCGTGTTTCGGGTGATGCTCGACGTTCCGGCGTCACCTGAGGCTTGACACCGCTCCGGCTGATGGTTGACAGGTGTTCCGCCTGATCCCTGACGGTGGCTCCGGATGATGCCTGACAGTGGCGGCCTGGCCCGTCTCCTATTCTCGGCCCCTTGGGTCGAGGGAAGGAGGTGGGCCGTGCTGGTGGAGCTCAGTGTCATGGAGCAGCGGTATCAATCGGTGATGGCGGTGGTCCAGGACGGGTGGAGGGTGGTGGGGTGGCCCGGCGCCTGGGAGTGTCCCGCCAGAGCGTCCACACCTGGATCGCTCGCTACGAGATCAGCGGCGCCTGGGAGCCACGGCTGAGTACGAAGCCCTAAACGTGGAAGCCCGGGCGCTTCTTGAGGAGTTCACTGATACACAGATCTCGTGGATCCCTCGGGAGTGGAACGCTGAGGCGGACGCCCGGGCAAGCGCCGCACTCGGCCATCGCAAGGGATAGGGGAGAGCGATCGGCCGGGGTTCCGATTCGAAGATGGGAGCCCGGACCCGGACGATCCCGTCCGGGTCCGGGCCAGGGCTACGGAACAAGACGCCGGAGCATTGTGGACTGCTCCAGCGACTCCACGGCGTCGTGGCAGTACGAGCGCCGGATTTGCCGCAAAGCCGAGTGAGCACTCATCCCCTGGAGGACGAGCAGGCCGGCGAGCGTGCTCCCCGTCCGGCCGTGGCCCGGCGCACCCGATCTCGATCCGGTGCCCCTCCGACGCCCCCACCAACAGCCACCGGAGCGCTCGCTTCTCGGGTCCCTTCGACGAGGTGTTCCGGGCGGAGGGGACAAAAGCGATCCGAGACGCCGATCCGGGCCCCCAAAGCGAACGCATTCGCGGAGCGGTGGGTGCGAACCGTGCGCGACGAGTGCCTGGACCACCTGCTGATCCTGTCGTGGCGGCACCTCGATTGGGTGCTCGGCGAGTACGTTAGAGCATTACAGCCGGGCCAGACCCCATCGGGGGATCGACCTCGCGACGCCCGAAAGTGGGGAGACTCCCGTGCTCACCGAGCCCGCACCGCGGATTCGTCGAAGGGATGTGCTCGGCGACCTGATCCACGAGTACGAGATCGAAGCGGCATGACGGATGGAGTTTTGCGCCCTTCAGGCTTCCCTCCGGCTGGCTGGGGCCTCAGGGACGGCCCGCCAGTCGGGGGGGTTGCGGCGACCAGGGCCTTGCCCTCCGCCCTCCGTCACCCCACGCCCTCGGCCGCGGCGACCAGCGTGTCTCCCCACCACGTTAGGAAGTCCGGGTAGAAGAGCAGGTCATTTTGGGGGCAGGCCCCGTCGAATGGCAGTACCTTCTAAGAAACCGTGAAGCCAGGCGACCCTCGAGTGAGAGACGCCCGGCTTCGCGTCCACCTCGACGCATCACGGCCCGACGGCGACCGGCCCCGAGCCGCGGCTCAGCCGCCCGCGAGCTGGTCGGCGAGGGCCTGGTACCGCTCCGCCCAGGCGATCTGCGCCCTGGTCAGCCCAGGTCCAAGGATCTCCTCGGCGAGCGCCGTGTAGCGCTGCCCGTGGGCGACCTGGCCCCTGGTCAGCTCGTGACCCGAGAGCTGGTCGGCGAGTCCCTGGTAGCGCTCGCCCCAAGCGATCCGTCCCCTGGCGATCGTGGCCCGCTCCGCTAGCATCTCGTCAGCGAGACCCTGGTACCGCTGGGTCCAGGCGATCTGCCCCCGGGCGATCGCAAACTGCTCCGCGAGCCCCTGGTAGCGCAGGCCGTCGGCGACCTGCCCCGGCGACAGCGCTGGCGCCCGTGAGACGACCTCCAGCCTCGGCAACTGGAGCATCCAGGCGAGCATCCCCCCGGCGACGCCTCCCACGACCATCGCGGTGAGGCCCACGACAAGCGTCCGGCGCCCGATCCCGGGAGCCCCCCGCTGGACATACGTGGCCATTTTGGCCTCCTTTCTCGCGCCCTCCCCGTGAGGGCTCTCGGGGCCAGGATCGAGGCGAGCGTTGAAAGCCCCCCAGGGAGAGGCTGAAAGAACCCTGAAACCGGCTATTCCATTCGAGCCAGCCCCGGCGTACCGTCGGGGCATGGAATTCCGGCTACTCGGACCCCTCGAGGTCTCCGATGGGGAGCGGAGGCTTCCCCTCGGGGGACCCAAGCAACGCACGGTACTCGCCCACCTCCTGGTCAGGGCCAACGAGGTGGTAACCGTCGATCGCCTCATCGACGGGACGTGGGGAGACGAGCCGCCCGGGACCGCCCGGAACACGATCCAGGCCTACGTCCACAACCTTCGCAAGGCGCTCGGCGCGGAGCGGATCCAGCACCGCTCGTCGGGCTATGTCCTCACCGCCGACGCGAGCGAGGTGGACGCGCTGCGCTTCGAAGCCCTCGTGGGAAAGGCACACCGTGCGGCGGCAGCCGACCCCTCAGGGGCCGTCGAGGCCCTACGAGAGGCGCTCCGCCTCTGGAGGGGACCGGCGCTGGACGACCTCTCGGAGCAGCCGGCTCTTCAGCCGGAGATCGCCCGCCTGGAGGAGCTCCGGATGGCGGCGCTCGAGGAACGGATCGGCGCCGAGCTCGCTCTGGGGGACCACCGCGCCCTGATCCCCGAGCTCGAGACCCTCATCAGGCGCCACCCGTTCCGCGAGGGGCTGTGGGGCCACCTGATGGTGGCCCTGTATCGCGGGGGCCGCCAGGGGGATGCCCTGGCTGCCTACCGGCGGGCCCGGGAGTTCCTCGCCGACGAGCTCGGGGTCGACCCTTCCCCCGAGCTCCGGCGTCTTCACGAGCAGATCCTCCGCCAGGACCCCGGGCTGGAACTCACGGGCGAGCCCCTGCGCGGGTACCGGCTCCTCGAGCTCCTCGGGGAGGGTGCCTTCGGGGCCGTCCACCGAGCCTTCCAGCCCGAGGTGGGAAGAGAGGTCGCCGTCAAGATCATCCGGCCCGAGTTCGCCAACCACCCCGAGTTCATCCGCCGCTTCGCCTCGGAGGCCCAGCTGGTGGCCCGCCTCGAACATCCCCACATCACCCCCGTCTACGACTACTGGCGGGAGCCCGGCGGTGCGTACCTCGTGATGCGCTACCTGCGAGGAGGAAGCCTCCGGGAGGCCCTGGCGCACGGGCCGCTCGAGGCGGACCGGGTCGTGCAAGTGATGGACCAGATCGCCTCGGCGCTCGCCGCAGCCCACCGCCAGGGCGTGGTCCACCGCGACGTCAAGCCGGCCAACATCCTCTTCGACGAGGAGGCCAACGCCTATCTCTCCGATTTCGGGATCGCCACGGACCTGGCGGCGGCCGAGGCCACGGAGCAGGGTCGGACCACCAGCCCCTTCGCCTCCTACCTGTCCCCGGAGGAGGCGCGAGGTGAGGCCGCGACCCCACGGGCGGACATCTACGGCCTGGGGGTCGTCCTCTACGAGGCCCTGGGCGGGCGGCACCCGTTCGCCGAGACCCCGCCCGACGCGCTCGCCGCGGCGCACGCCCGCGAGCCCTTTCCCTCCATCCGCTCGGTTCGGCCGGACCTTCCCCCGGCCCTCGAGGAGGTGATCGGCCGGGCCGCCGCCAAGGACCCAGAGGCGCGCTACGAGGACGCGAGGATGCTCGCGAGCGCCGTGCGTGACGCCCTGGTCGCCGGGCGCGCCCAGCCGGTGACGCTCCCTCCGCTCAAGGCCCGCAACCCCTACAAGGGCCTGCGACCGTTCCTCGAGGCCGACGCCGTCGACTTCTTCGGCCGGGAGGCGCTGACCGAACGGCTCCTCGACCGAATGCGGGAGGGGGGAGTGGGCTCGAAGTTCCTCGCCGTGGTCGGGCCGTCCGGTAGCGGCAAGTCCTCCGTCGTCCGAGCCGGCCTGCTCCCTGCGCTGCGACACGGAGCGCTGCCGGGCTCCGACCGCTGGTTCGTGGCCACGATGCACCCCGGCTCCCACCCCCTCGAGGAGCTGGAGGCCGCCCTCACGCGCATCGCGGTCGATCCGCCTCCCGGGCTCGCCGACCGGATCGAGCGGGACGAGAGCGGGCTGCTGGAGGCAGCCGAGGAGGTCCTGCCCCCCGACGCCTCGGTCTTCCTCGTCGTGATCGACCAGTTCGAGGAGGCCTTCACCCTCGTGGGCGAGGAGGAGCGAAGAAAGTTCCTGGCGACCCTCCTCGCCGCCGTGACCGACCCGCGGAGCCGGGTCCGGGTCATCGTGACGCTCCGGGCCGACTTCTACGACCGACCCCTGGCCTACCGGGGATTCGGGGACCTGCTGGCAGGGAGGACCCAGGCGATCGCCCCCCTCGCCCGCGACGAGCTGGAGCGGGTGGTGTCCGGACCCGCCGAGGGCGTCGGCGTCGCCGTCGAGCCCCGGCTGGCCGCGGAGATCGTGGCCGAGGTCTCCGACCAGCCCGGTGGCCTCCCTCTCCTCCAGTACGCCCTCACCGAGCTGTTCGAGCGGCGGAGGGACGCGACGCTCACCCTGGAGGCCCACCACGAGATCGGTGGGGTCTCGGGAGCCCTCGCCCGCCGCGCCGAGGATCTCTACGGGAGGCTGACCCAGGCGGGGAAGGAGGCCGCGCGTCAGCTCTTCCTCCGCCTGGTGAGCCCGGGAGAGGAGCGGAGCGGGGACACCCGAGAGAGGGCCCTCCGAGCGGAGCTCACCACCCTCGGGGTGGACCGCGAGGCCCTGGAGGCGGTGATCGATACCTTCGGGACCCACCGGCTGCTGTCCTTCGACCGGGACCCCGCCACGCGCGGCCCGACGGTCGAGGTCGCCCACGAGACGCTCCTGTCGGAGTGGGACCGGCTCGCCCGGTGGATCGACCGCCACCGGGCCGACCTCCGCCGCCGCCACTCCCTCGCTGCGGCGGCGGGCGAGTGGGAGGCTCACGGCCGCGATCCCGACTACCTCCCGACGGGGAGCCGGCTCGCGGAGTTCGAGGAATGGGGGCGGACGACGACGCTCGAGCTCACCGACGGCGAACGCCGGTTCCTCGATGCCTCCCTCCAGCGCCGTCGCCGGGAGCAAGCTCGGAAGGTCGAACGCCTCGAGCGGCAGCGGCGGCTCGAGCGGAGGGCGCGAACCAGGCTCTGGGCCCTGGCGGCCGCCATTGTCTTGCTGGCCGGGGCCGCCACCTATGGGGGGCTGGCCCTGCTCGGGGGCCGTCCCCCCGACACCGTGCTCGTCTTCCAGGGAGGAGGCGATGAGGGCTTCAACGACATGATCGAGGCCGGGTTCGACCGGGCGGTGACGAGACTCGACATCGAGGCTGGGAAGATCGTCCCGCAGGCTGTCTCCTTCGATACTGCCTTGCGAAGGGTCGCGGAGGCCGGGGCCCGACTGATCGTGGTGGCTGGGACAGAGGACATTGGGGCGATCGCTGGCGACTTTCCCGATACGCGGTTCATCGCCCTTGACTCCTCCGGCGACCGCCCCAACGTCTCCTACCTCAGGTTCGCCGAGCACGAGGGCTCGTTCCTCGTCGGCGCGGCGGCGGCATTGAAGAGCGAGACCGGGACCATCGGCTTCGTCGGCGGCGTCGATTACGAGCTCATCTGGCGGTTCCAGGCCGGCTACGAGGCGGGCGCCAGGGCGATCGACCCCGAGATCCAGGTGCTGTCCCGCTACCTGACCGAGCCGCCGGACTTCAGCGGGTTCAGCAGCCCGACGCTGGGGGCGCAGGCGGCGAGCGAGCTGTTCACAGCGGGCGCGGACGTTATCTACCACGCGGCGGGCTGGTCGGGAGTTGGCGTGTTCCTGGCCGCCGCGGCCCGCTCTGGAGAGGAAGGCGAGCACCTATGGGGGATCGGGGTCGATACCGATCAGTACCGCTCGCTTCCCGTCCTCCAGGAATCCGTCGGAGACGAGGGTCCGCCTTTGGAGCCCCACGTCCTCACGTCGATGGTGAAGAGGGTCGACCACGCGATCTACACAGCCCTGGGGGATTACTCGCGAGACACCTTCATCCCGGGTGTGCGTGAGTTCGACCTGGCCGCGGGCGGCGTGGACATCGCCTACAGCGGCGGATTCATCGACGACATCCGCCCGGTTATCGAGGACCTGCGGCAACAGATCATCGCGGGCGAGATCGACGTCCCCGCCCTTCCAGTAGACAAGGCCGGGGCCCCGGCCCCGTAACGCAGAGCCACCGGGCGAAACGTTGCGGCTCGCAAGGAAGCACTTGCGGACAGCGGATGCTGCCCCGGCAGCGGTGCACTACTGAACCAGACACTCCCGGGGGGCACTGCGATTAGGGTGAACTCTCGTGGGCTCGCGTGACCGCAGCAGCGCGTTCGGCCCAGTCGCCGAAGGCGCGCAGAGCCGGCGGCTCCACCTCGCGGCCGGCCGTGGTCAGCCGGATACACCGTGGCGCCACCCGGGGCCTCTCGAGCATCTCCCGCTCGACGAGCCCGGCGTCCCGGAACTCGCCGACACGAAGTTCGGCCGACGATCGGCACCGTGGAGACATCGTGAAGCTTCGGATGAGAGACGTGGCCCGGGGCACCAAGGCGTAGAGAAATCGTGGAGTTGGCACAGAGGCGCCGGTCAGGAGACTCGCCCCCCCGAGCGGGGGGCGATCCAGATCCGACGGCCCGCTTGCTTAGGTTCGCATGCCTATCGGTGCGGCTCCGCGGTCCAGAATCGCACGCGTGATGGTCATGGAGAAGCAGCGAACCGCCCCTCGCGAATCACCCGGAGATCATGGATTATCAGCGGACCCTTCAACAGTGCTTCCGCCTCGGCCCGGAGAGCGAGTACGTTGCCCTGACCTCCACGAATACACCGGCTTGGTCGTCTCCCCCTTCGTTCGGTTCGCCCCGGGGGCGCTATGTGATTGTCGTGTTTCGGGTGATGCTCGACGTTCCGGCGTCACCTGAGGCTTGACACCGCTCCGGCTGATGGTTGACAGGTGTTCCGACTGATCCTTGTCTGAAACTGCCTGACATGGTTGACACTTGGACCTCCGGACCGGGAGGAGGCCAAGTGACCGAACAGGAGCTGGCTAGAGGGGCGGCTCGGCGGTTGGCGATCATCCGTCATGCGCAGGAGGTGACGGGCAACGTCTCCAAGACGTGCCGCTACTACGGGATCAGCCGGCAGGCCTACTACAAGTGGCTGCGCCGCTACGAGGAGCACGGGATCGAGGGGCTCAGGGACCGCTCGAGGGGACCGCACAACTGCCCTCACGCCACCAAGGCCGAA
>DASUTW010000170.1:0-3315 GCA_036374395.1 Actinomycetota bacterium | reverse complement strand
GGGATGATGTTCTCGTTGCGGTTCAGGATCAGCATGAAGTCCACCTTGGCCAGGTCCCGGGGGTCCTTGTAGGCCCCCAGGTCCTCGAGACCGAAGACCGCCCGTCCGTTCTGCGTGTAGGAGGTCTCGAAGAAGTTCACCCTGCCGTCATCGTCCTGGTAGACGTTCTCCAGGTAGGCGGTGGGCCTGGTGATGGCCCCGAAGATCGCCGGCTCGAAGTCGGGATCCAGGGAGAACGTCTTGGCGAAGCACCCGTTCTCGGTGCCGTAGACCCGTCCGCCCGGCATCAGCGCGATGAAGTCGTCCTGGGCGGGCAGGGAGTCGTTCTGGTTGGTGAACGTCGTCGTGGTCTTGCCGGTCCCGGAGAGCCCGATGATGAGGCCCACGCGCCGCTCCCCGTCCACCGGGATCATCTTGAGGCCCGCGTGGAGCGAGAGGCCGCCGCGGTCGTAGACGAGCTTGTTCCACATCCGCAGCCCGCCCTTCTTCGACTCCCCGAAGTAGTCCGAGTTGAGGACGCGGGTGACGCCCGCCTCGAGATCCACCGCGATGAGGCGATCGTCGGGGTAGCCGGGGGCGGGGAGGTTCGGTGTGTAGATCACGGTGACCTCGGGCTCGCCGTCAGCCTCCGGCGGGTAGTAGAGCTTCTGCTGCATCCCCGCGATGTTGGCGTTGGCCTTCTCGATCACCAGCCTGGCCCTCGTGCGGAACCCCGGGTCGTTCCCGATGAAGCCGTCGATCACGACCATCTCCTGCTCGCGGATGTACGCGTCCTGCATCGCCGCGATGCGCGCGTACTCCTCGCGGGTGATCGTTTGAGAGTCGGTGATCGAGGGGTCGTCGGTAGCGACGTAGGTGCTGGCGGCGCTGCGCGAGACGGCGCGGGTCTGCACGTTCGGGTTGTCGTACTCCGTGATCCGGCAGCTGGGCATCTCTTCGGTGAACGCGCGGAGCTCCTCGGGCGATGGATTGTCGTGGACCCTCTTCGCCTCGATCACGGCCTCCTCCTACGGCGATGTCGGGGACGCCCATGGTACACCCAGCGGAGCGGGCCCCCCCAGGACGCGCTCCGGGGGTGTACCCGCTCGGGGCGCTCCTCGAACTACCGCTCGGACTCGACCTGGAAGTAGATGCGCACGTGGGTCCGGTAGCGCGCGATCTTCTCGTCCTCCACCTCGGTGCCGTAGTCGAGCACCTCGAGGCGGTTGATGTGCCGGATCGTCTTCGCCGCCTCCTTCAGCGCCTCGCGGGCGGCGTCGCCCCACGACTTCTCGGAGACACCCTCGAGATCCAGCGTGTTGATCACCGGCATGTCTCGTCTCCTCTCGACGGTCCTCGGCGGGCCGGAGCGGGCCCGCGCCTCTAGGATTATCCCCGAGAGGGACCGAGGAAGGGAAGCCGTGGCCACAGAGGACGAGCTGGTCCGCGCCATCAAGAAGCTGCTCTCGGGTGAGGAGCCGGGGGTCGTCGTCCCTATCGGGGACGACGCCGCGGTCGTCGAGCCGGGGGGGCACCATCTGGTCGTGACGGTGGACACGCTCGTAGAGCGCGTCCACTTCGATCCGGACGTGGCCCAGCCCGACGACCTCGGCTACAAGGCCGTGGTCGTGAACGTCTCCGACGTCGCGGCCATGGGCGGGAGCCCCCGCTACGCGGTCGTCTCGCTCGCCGTTCCGCCCGATACCAGGCCGGCGTGGGTGATCGAGCTCTACGGGGGCATGCGGGCGGCGGCCGAGGACTATGGACTGGCCCTCGTCGGGGGGGACACGGTCCGGGCGGACCAGTGCGTCCTGACGGTGACGGTCCTGGGGACCGTGGCCGAGGGGCGGGCCGTGACCAGGTCGGGAGCCCGGCCGGGGGACCGGATCGTGGTCACGGGGAGCCTGGGCGCGGCGGCCGGCGGCCTGCGGCTCGTGCAGGGCCGCGAGGGCGCGACCAGGCGCGCGGTCATGACGGGTCCGGGCCGCGAGCTCGTGGCGGCCCTCGACCGTCCGGTGGCCAGGGTGGGCGAAGGCGAGGCACTGGCGCAGGCCGGGGCCACCTCGATGATCGACGTCTCCGACGGGCTGGCGCTCGACCTCTCGCGGGTGTGCGAGGCGAGCGGGGTCGGGGCCCGGGTGAGGCTGCCCGCCGTGCCGGTCGCGGAGGCGCTGAAGGAGCTGGCCGAGGAGATCGGCGTGGACCCGCTGGACCTCGCCCTTCACGGGGGAGAGGACTACGAGCTGGTGGCGACGCTCCCGGCCGCGGCCGTGGAGGACGCGCGAGCGAGGCTGCTCGATCGGTACGGGACGCCCCTGACCGACATCGGGGAGATCATCGAGACGGGCCTGCTCGCTGTGGGGGAGGATGGCCGAGAGCGGCCGCTGGAGGCGAAGGGGTGGGATCACTTTGGCTGAGGTTCGCACGGCGCTGACGATCGCCGGCTCGGACTCGGGAGGCGGGGCCGGGATCCAGGCAGACCTCAAGACGTTCACGGCCCTCGGGGTCTTCGGGACGACCGCGATCACGGCCGTCACGGTCCAGAACACGAAGGGGGTCGAGGGCTACGAGGAGCTGTCGCCCGAGACGGTGGGCGGCCAGATCAGGGCGGTGGCCACCGACATCGGCGTGCACGCGGCCAAGACCGGGATGCTGGCGTCGGCCGCGATCATCGAGGCGGTGGCCGACGCCCTCGTCGAGACGCGGGTGCCCAACCTCGTTGTGGACCCTGTCTTCGTCTCCAAGCACGGGCATCCCCTGCTCCAGGACGATGCCGTCGAGGCGCTGAAGGCTCGGATCCTCCCCCTGGCCACGCTGGTCACGCCGAACCTCCCCGAGGCGGCCGGCCTCACCGGGCTCCAGGTCGAGGCCGAGCAGGACCTGCGCCGGGCGGGCGAAGCGATCCTCGAGCTCGGCGCGGGGGCGGTGCTCGTCAAGGGCGGGCACCTCTCCGGGCCCGAGGCCACCGACCTCCTGGTCACCGGCGACGGTGCGACGCCGTTCTCGAGCCCGCGGGTCGACACGCCGCACACCCACGGGACCGGCTGCGTGCTCTCGGCGGCGATCGCCGCGCGGCTCGCGCTGGGCGACGACCTCGAGGTGGCGGTGCGCGGCGGTAAGGAGTTCGTCACGGGGGCGATCCGCGGGGCGCTGGAGATCGGCGAGGGGATCGGGCCGGTGGACCCGGCCTGGCGTTCCTAGACGGCGCGCTGGACCTTGCCGGCCTTGAGGCACTTCGTGCACACGTGGAGCCGGCGGGGAGCGCCGTTCACGAGCACCCGAACCTTCTGCACGTTCGGGCTCCACCGGCGCGGGGAGCGCCGATGGGAGTGGCTC
>DASUTW010000169.1:0-2352 GCA_036374395.1 Actinomycetota bacterium | reverse complement strand
CGGCCTCCAGGCGATCGACGGCCCCTATCTGCTGATCAAGGATCTCGACGGCTTCCGGGAGATGGCGATGCGCTCGCGGGCCCTGGGCTACGACGGCAAGTGGGCCCTGCACCCTGGGCAGATCGACGTCCTGAACGAGGTTTTCGCCCCCACCCAGGAGGAATACGACAAGGCGGAGGCCGTGCTCGAGGCCTACCGCCACGCCACCGAGGTCGAGGCCATGGGCGCCGTCATGTTCGGGAGGGAGATGATCGACGAGGCGAGCCGGAAGATGGCCGAGCAGGTCGCCGAGCGCGGCCGCGCCGCCGGCCTCGAGGCCACGAAGACCTGGGACGATTTCAAGGAGGAGTGGGAGCAGTGATCGAGCTCAGCGAGGACCAGGACGCGATCGTCAAGGCGGTCCGGGAGTTCGTGGAGCAGGAGGTCTTCCCGATCGCCGACGAGATGGAGCACAAGGACGAGTTCCCCGAGAAGATCGTCGAGCAGCTGAAGGAGATGGGGCTCTTCGGGCTCACGATCCCCGAGGAGCACGGCGGGGCGGGGATGGACGTGATGACCTACGCGCTGGTCGTGGCGGAACTCTCGCGCGGATGGATGAGCATCTCGGGGATCCTCAACACCCACTTCATGGCGGCGTACCTGCTGAACAAGCACGGGACCGACGAGCAGAAGGAGCGCTGGCTGCCCAGGATGACCACCGGCGAGCTCCGCGCGGCGTACTCGATGTCCGAGGCCGGCGCCGGCTCCGACGTCCAGGCCATCAAGACGAAGGCCGAGCGCGACGGCGACCACTACGTCGTGAACGGCTCGAAGATGTGGGTGACGAACGGCCTCCGCGCGGGGCTCGTGGTGACGCTGGTGAAGACGGACCCCGAGGCCGACCCGCCCGCCAAGGGGATGTCGCTCCTCTACATCGAGAAGGAGCCGGGCGCGACCGAGTTCGAGGGGATCACCGTGCCCCCCAACATCCCGAAGATGGGCTACAAGGGCGTGGAGACCACCGAGCTCGTCTTCGAGAACCACCGGGTGCCGGTCGAGAACCTCCTCGGCGAGGAGGAGGGCCAGGGGTTCTACCAGGTGATGGACGGCATCGAGGTGGGGCGGGTGAACGTGGCGGGGCGCGCCGTGGGGCTGGCCACGCGGGCCTTCGAGGAGGCGATCAAGTACGCGCAGGAGCGCGAGGCCTTCGGGAAGCCCATCGCTCACCACCAGGCGATCCAGTTCAAGCTCGCCCAGATGGGAACGAAGCTCGAGGCGGCGAGGCTGATGCTGCTCTCGGCGGCACAGAAGAAGGCGTCGGGGGAGCGCAGCGACCTCGAGGCGGGGATGGCCAAGCTGTTCTGTTCGGAGGCGTGCAAGGAGATCGTCGAGGACGCCCTCCGGATCCACGGCGGGTACGGCTACTCGGCGGAGTACACCGTGGAGCGGCTCTACCGCGAGGCGCCGTTCCTGCTGATCGGCGAGGGGACCAGCGAGATCCAGCAGATGATCATCGGCCGCCAGCTGCTGGAGCGGCACAAGGCCTGAGGCTCGGCGGCCGGATCGTCGGTCGACGGGTGCGACGCCGACCCGTCTAGAAGATATGGCGAAGTCGCCATGTTCCTCTGAGGGGTCGGCGTGGGGACGGCCGGCTGCGTGGAAGCCGCCGCTCAGGGCTCCGGCAGGTCGGCCTCCTCGGCGTTCTGAGCGCTGTCCCTCAGGATCTGCAGCCCCTCCGACCGGAGCGCCGAGGGATCGGTGACGATCGTCACCTCGCCCGTCGGCTCGAGCACCAGCAGCGCCACCTCGTCCAGCCCATAGACCCCCTCCCGGCGCAGGCGCTCGAGCATGTCGTCGCGCGTGAGGTGCGGCACGCGCATGCCGCGCTCCGCCGTCCTCCCGTCGCGGACGAGGACGATCGGGGGCAGGTCCACGAGCCTTCGCAGCCCGGCCCACTTCCTCCTCCCTAGCGCGATCCCGATCTGGACCAGCAGCAGCGTGACGAGGGCCACGAGCCCCTCGAGGAGCGACGGCCGCTGCACCAGCGCCGTGTTGGCCACGATCGTGCCGATCGCCACCGTCACCAGGAAGTCGAACGCCGACATCTGTGAGACGGTCCGGCGTCCCGCGATCCGGATGCCGATCAGCGTCGCCGCGAAGATCCCCACGACGCTCAGCGCCACGAAGCCTGCGACCCTCCAGCTCGTTCCCATCCACTCGGCCATGGGTGCTCCTTCCTCTCCTGGGAACGTATGCCCGCGGGCGGCGCGGTCAACCGGGCGCCGACCGTCGGTCCGCTAGCATGCCAGCGAGACCAAGGAGGGACGCGATGGGCGAGGCACGAGAGTTCGGGCGGTACTTCGAGGACTTCGA
>DASUTW010000168.1:0-20148 GCA_036374395.1 Actinomycetota bacterium | reverse complement strand
CTTCCCCTTCAGCGTGTAGCCGGTCCGGAGGACGTCGGCCACGTAGGGGTCGCCGTCCTCCTCGCCGCCCTGGAACAGTGCCTCGTGGAGCTCGGGATCGAAGGGCTTGCCCTTCGCCTCGATCTTCTCCAGGCCCTCGGACCGCAGGACGTCCACCAGCTTCGCGTAGACCATCTCCACGCCCTGGAGGAACTTCTCGAAGTCGGGCTTCTGCTCGGCGGCCACGAGCGCGAGCTCGAAGTCGTCGAGCACGGACAGCAGCTTGAGGACGAGGTCCTCCGAGGCGATCTCGATAGCGCGCGTCTGCTCCTTCAGGACCCGCTTGCGGTAGTTCTCGAACTCCGCCTTGAGGCGCTGGAGGTGGTCGAGGTACTCGGCCGCCTGCTCCCGAGCCTCGTCGAGCTCCGACGTGTCGGGGGCCTCCTCGACCTCACCTTCCACGACCTCCTCGACGACGTCATCGGGCCGCTGCTCGTCGGTCACGAGCTACCCCCTTCGTCCACGACCTCGCCTTCGACGACGTCCTCCTCGCCCTCGGCGGCCTCCTGCTCGGCTCCGCCCTCGGCCGCCTGCTGCTGCTGGTACACGGCCTGGCCGACCTTCTGGAAGGCTTCCGTCAGGGCCTCGGTCTTCGCCTTGATCTCGTCGAGGTCGTCGCCCTCGAGCGCCTTGCGGACGTCGGCCACCGCCGACTCCACCACCTGCCGATCATCCTCGGGCACCTTGTCGCCGAGCTCCTTCACCGTCTTCTCGGCCTGGTAGGCGAGGTTGTCGGCCTGGTTCCGCGCCTCGGCGGCCTCGCGCCGCCGGTGATCCTCCTCCGCGTACTGCTCGGCGTCCTTCATCATCCGGTCGAGCTCGTCCCTGTCCAGGGCGGTCCCCCCGGTGATCGTCATCGCCTGCTCCTTGCCCGTCGCGGTGTCCTTCGCCGAGACGTTGACGATGCCGTTCGCGTCGATGTCGAAGGTCACCTCGATCTGGGGCATGCCGCGCGGCGCCGGCGGGATGCCGGTGAGGTGGAATCGGCCCAGCGACCGGTTGGCTCGCGAGTCCACCATCTCGCCCTCGCCCTGGAGGACGTGCACCTCGACCTGCGTTTGGCTGTCGTCGGCCGTGGTGAAGATCTCCGACTTCTTGGTCGGGATCGTCGTGTTCCGCTCGATCAGCTTCGTGAAGATCCCGCCCTTGGTCTCGATACCCAGCGACAGCGGGGTGACGTCGAGGAGCAGGACGTCCTTCACCTCGCCCTTGAGCACGCCGGCCTGGATCCCCGCGCCGACGGCCACCACCTCGTCCGGGTTCACGCCCTTGTGGGGCTCCTTGCCCCCGGTCAGGCCCCTCACGAGCTCCTGGATCATCGGCATCCGCGTGGACCCGCCGACCAGGATGATGTGATCGATCTCGGAGACCTCCTTGCCCCAGTCCTTCACGGCCTGCTCGAAGGGCTCGCGGGCCGCCTGCACGAGGTCCTCGGTCATCCGTTCGAACTCCGAGCGGGTGAGCCGCATGTCGAGGTGGAGCGGCCCCTCGTTCGTGGCGGTGACGAAGGGAAGGTTGATCTGGGTCTCGGTCACCTGAGAGAGCTCGATCTTCGCCTTCTCCGCGGCCTCCTGGAGCCGCTGGAGCGCCATCCGGTCCCTGGAGAGGTCGACGCCGTGGGCGTTCTTGAACTCGGTGACCATCCAGTCGATGATCCGCTGGTCCCAGTCGTCGCCCCCGAGCTGGGTGTTCCCGCTCGTGGACTTCACCTCGAAGACGCCCTCCCCGATCTCGAGCAGCGAGACGTCGAAGGTCCCGCCGCCCAGATCGAAGACGAGGATCGTCTGGTCGTGCTGCTCCTTGTCCAGGCCGTAGGCGAGGGATGCGGCCGTGGGCTCGTTGATGATGCGCAGGACCTCGAGGCCCGCGATCTGGCCGGCCTCCTTCGTGGCCTGACGCTGGGCGTCGTCGAAGTACGCGGGCACGGTGATCACGGCCTGGACGACCGTGTCGCCGAGGTAGGCCTCCGCGTCCCGCTTCAGCTTGGTGAGGATCTGGGCCGAGATCTCCTGGGGCGTCCACCTCTTGTCGTCGATCTCGACGTCCCAGTCCTTGGATCCCATGTGGCGCTTCACCGACCGAACGGTGCGGTCGGGGTTGGTGATCGCCTGTCGCTTGGCGACCTCACCCACGAGGATCTCCCCGGACTTGGAGAAGCCCACGACGGAGGGGGTCGTCCGCGACCCCTCCGCGTTGGGGATGACGGTGGGCTCGCCGCCCTCCAGCACGGAGACGACCGAGTTCGTCGTCCCCAGATCGATGCCGACTGCTCTGGCCATGTCACGCCCTCCTGATGGGTTTCAGCGGATGCGTGGCCCATGGTAGAGACTTGAGCGTCCTATTGTCAATGTTGCTCAAGCAGAGTGGCTCAAAGGAAGAAGGGCCCCGGAGGGCCCTTCTTCGGATCGGTGGGCGCGGCGGCTACCGAAGCTCTGACAGGGCCCGCCCACCCAGCCAGACGGTCGCCGCCGCGCCCAACCTCTCTATCGGGCGGCCGGGGAACCCCCTTTACCCCTTGCCTCCCTTGGCGTGGCCCGGAGGCCCTCCGCCCCCGGGAGGTCCCGCGTGCGGGGGCGGGCCACCACCCTGGGGGGGACCGCCGCTCTGCCCCTTCGCCGCCTTCCGCTCGGCCTTGCGTGCCTCACGCTCGGCCCTCCGCTCGGCCTTGGCCTCGTCGCGGGCCGCCTTCCGCGCCCGGTTCTCGGAGAGGCGCTCCAGGGCGTTGAGCAGCCCCGGCGCCTGCGGGTTCTTCTTGCAGTTCTCGAGGACGCGGGAGAGCGCGTTGTCGAGACCGGTCAGCTTCTCGCCCTCCGGCAGGGGGGTCTCCTCGATCCCCGCGGCTGCGTCGCAGGCGGCGTCCCGCTCGCCCTGCCCCACCTCGGCCTCCCCTTGCTCGCCCTCGTCGTCGCCCTCGAGCTCCTCGCCTTCGGGCTCCTCCTCGGGCTCACACTCCCCGGGCTCGCCCTCCTCGCCTTCGCCCTTGGGCTCGCCCTCCTCGCCTTCGCCCTCCTCGGGAGCGCAGGGGTCCGGATCCCCGACGACCTCCTCCATCCCCTCGTCCACGGGATCCGAGGTGAAGAACGTGCCGCGGGCACCCGCCACGCCCGCGGCCACGAGCACCGCCACGCTGACGAAGATCCCGAGAGCGCTTCGAAGTCTGCTCATTCACCCCTCCGTGTACGGCACCTGCCGTAACGATCCGACCCTCTGGGTATCGGTTCGAGGACCCCTCCCCTTGATGGGGGTGTGTTGCGAAGCCGCAGGACCGGCCCCTAGACTCTGGCCCGTGCTCGGACCCATCATCCTCCTGGGGCTCCTCGCCCTCGCGGGCGGGATCTTCATGCAGCGCGGCTACTTCCTCTTCCGCTTGGTGACCCTGGGCCGCCCCGTCAAGCGGACCGAGGACCTTCCTCGCCGTCTGGAGAAGGAAGCCGTCGTCGTCTTCGGCCAGCGGAAGCTGCTGCAGAGGATCGGGCCGGGGCTGATGCACGCCTTCATCTTCTGGGGCTTCCTGGTCCTGCTGACCACGATCATCGAGGTGGGCGGCGAGATCTTCGACGAGAGCTTCGCTATCCCCTGGGTCGGCCGCACCGCGTGGCTGGGCTTCGTCCAAGACCTGTTCGCGGGGCTGGTGCTCGTGGGCATCGGGATGGCGCTGTACTTCCGCAAGGTCCGTCGCGACCGCCGGTTCGTCGGCAGCCACCTCGAGGAGGCCGACTTCATCCTGGTGCTGATCTTCGGGGTGATCCTGACCCTGTTCTTCCTCAACGCCACGAAGATCGCGATGGGAGCCAACGAGTCCCCGGCGGCCTGGACGCCAATCTCGAACTTCATCGCACCGCTCTTCGAGACGATGACGAGGGACGCGCAGAACCTCTTCCGTCAGATCTTCCTCTGGTCCCACATCGCCGTGATCCTGGGCTTCCTCGCATACATCCCGTTCAGCAAGCACCTCCACATCCTCACCAGCTCGATCAACGTCTTCTTCTCCAAGACGAAGCCGATGGGGAAGCTCGAGACGATCGACATCGACCTCGAGAACCTCGAGGAGTCTCGGCTGGGCGCCGCCACCGTCGAGGACCTCACGTGGAAGCAGATGCTCGACACCTACACGTGCACCGAGTGCGGCCGCTGCCAGAACGTCTGCCCGGCCTGGAACACGGGGAAGCCGCTCAACCCCAAACTGCTGATCATGAACCTCCGTGATCACCTCTTCGATCACGGGGGCGACATCCTCCAGGCGAGGAAGCGAGGCGAGCAGTACGAGCAGGTCCCGCTCGTTCCCGACGTCGTCGAGGAGGAGGTCGTCTGGGACTGCACGACGTGCGGGGCGTGCATGCAGGAGTGCCCGGTCAACATCGAGCACGTCGACCACATCCTGGACATGCGCCGCAACCTCGTGATGGCCGAGTCGAGCTTCCCCACCGAGGCCGGCCTCCTCCTGCGAAACCTGGAGAGCTCGAAGAACCCCTGGGGCCAGTCACAGAGCTCGAGGGCGGACTGGGCCGAGGATCTCGGCGTGCAGATCGTTGAGGACGGCGACGCCCCCGAGTACCTCTACTGGGTCGGCTGCGCCTCGTCCTTCGACGACCGCTCGAGGAAGATCGCTCGGGCCTTCACGAGGCTGCTGCAGAAAGCCGGCGTGCGCTTCGGGATCCTGGGGCCTCGTGAGCTGTGCAACGGCGACCCCGCGCGTCGGATGGGGAACGAGTTCCTCTTCCAGGAGCTTGCCCGCGAGAACGTCGAGACGCTGAACAGCATCGGGACGAAGAAGATCGTCGCTGCCTGCCCTCACTGCTTCAACACACTGCGGAACGAGTATCCGGACTTCGGGGGCGACTACGAGGTTCTCCACCACACCGAGCTGCTGGCCCGGCTCGTGGATCAGGGCCGGCTGACCCCCACCGAGGAGGTTCGGGCGCTCCTCACCTATCACGACCCGTGCTACCTCGGTCGGCACAACGGCGTCTACGACGAGCCTCGCTCGGCGCTGGAGTCCGTGCCTGGGCTCCGGACGGTGGAGATGGAGCGCCACGGGGCGCGCGGCTTCTGCTGTGGCGCCGGCGGTGCTCGGATGTGGATGGAGGAGCCGATCGGCAAGCGCGTCAACATGGAGCGCACCGACGAGGCGGCGGCGACGGGAGCGGACATCCTCGGCGTGGCCTGCCCCTACTGCATGGTGATGCTCGACGACGGGGCGAAGGCGAAGGGCTCCGACATGCAGGTGCTGGACGTGGCTCAGGTCCTCGAGAACTCGATCTTCGGGGAGCAGGGACCCTCGGAGGCGATGGCCGAGAGGAGCGGATCCTCCGCGTAGAGCCGCGCCTCGGCAGTCGCTATACTCGGGCCCTCAAGCGGATGTAGTTCAATGGCAGAACGCGAGCTTCCCAAGCTCGAGATGGGGGTTCGATTCCCCTCATCCGCTCTCTCCCTCTAGCGCTTGGCCTTGGCCCGGGTGTTGCCGTTCCCGTTGCCGTTCCCGTTCCCGTTCCCGTTCCCGTTCCCGTTCCCGTTCCCGTTGCCGTTCCCGTTCCCGTTCCCGTTCCCGTTGCCGTTCCCGTTGCCGTTCCCGTTCCCGTTCCCGTTCCCGTTCCCGTTCCCGTTCCCGGAACCCTTACCCCTGCCTCCCCCGTTGCCGCCGCCCTCGTCGTTCCCGGATCCCTTCCCCTTGCCCTTGCCTCCGCCGTCACCGCCGCCGTTCCCGGACCCCTTGCCCTTGCCTCCGCCGTTCCCGCCGCCGTTGCCGCCGCCGTTGCCGGAACCCTTGCCCTTGCCTCCGCCGTTCCCGCCGCCATTGCCGGAACCCTTACCCTTGCCCCCGCCGCTGCCGCCGCCCTCGTCATTCCCGGACCCCTTACCAGAGTCCTTGCCCTTCCCGTTCCCGGGTCCCTTGCCCTTCCCATGGGGAGGGCTGTCCTTGCACTTCCCCTCACCGGGGCCCTTCCCGTGGGGGGGAGGACCTCCGTCCTCGTCCTCGGATCCCTTCCCCTGGCCGGGACCCTTGCCGTGAGGTGGACCGTCCGGGCAGCTGCCCCGGCCGTCGCCATCGCCGTCGTCGCCGTCCGGCTCCTCGGGCTCCTGCGGCCGCCGCGGTCCGCCGTCGTCGGGGTTCTCGACACCGTCGTCGTCACCGGGATCCTCACCCGGCTGTTCCCCGTCCCCGGGCTCCTCACCGTCCCCGGGCTCCTCACCGGGGCCAGGCTCCTCGCCCGGACCCTCGTTCGGGGGGCCGGGAGGCACCGTGCCCTCGGAGCCTCCCCCCAGCGGCGTGCCGATCCCCCCCAAGAGCGGGGCCGCCGCGGACGAGGGCGATCCCGCCTGAGAGCCAGGGACGGGGACGGGGACGAAGGCGATGCCGGCTCCTCCGTCGGGCGTGGGGACCCTGATCGCCTGGACTTCTCGCTCGTTGGGGAGCGTGAGAGGGTTCCCGGGCTCGGGCAGGCGAGAAGAAGCCGTCATCATGAGGGCCACCAGGGTGCCCAGGAATGACAACGCCAAGATGGCGCCGGTCACACCTGCCCGGCGCGCCGCCCCGCTGCCCTCCACACGCGCGGATCGAGGTCGCAACCTAGTCTCCCTATCGGACCTTCGACCGAGAATCTGAACCCGGCTGCGCGCAGTCTACCCTTTCGCTGACCTCCGCCATCCTTTCTCGTGAAGATTCCTCTAAGGCGAGCATCGACCCGGGCGCGGTGAGGGGCGGCATAGCGCGACCGCGTCGATGTCGGCTTCCAGGTGGTCGCCAGTTCCCCCACATCAGGCGCCGTCGTCGAGGAACCGCGAGGCGCTGGGGCATATGTCCGATAGGGGGCAGACCTCGCATCTCGGGACGCCCGCCTTGCAGATCGTCCTCCCGTGGCGGATCAGCCCGACATGCAGGGGGATGCGCATCGCCGGGGCCACGAGACTCTTCAGCGCCCGGTGGGCTCGGTCGGGGGTCGACCCGGCGGGAAGGAGGCCGAGTCGCCCGGCCACCCGGTACACGTGGGTATCGACCGGAAGCGCCGGGCGTCCGAGTGAGAAGGCGAGGACGCACGCGGCCGTCTTCGGGCCCACACCGGGGAGGCTCACGAGGTACTCCTCGACCTCCTCGTCGCCGGCCCTTCGCATCCAGCCGAGGTCCAGCCTGCCCTCGCGAGCCCGGATCTCACGAAGAACCTGCTGGATCCTCGGGGCCTTGGTGTTGGCCAGGCCGCCGGGGCGGATCGCGTCGCGCAGCTTCGCGATCGGCGCGTCGGCGACCTCCTCCCACGTCGGGAACCGGCGGCGCATCGCCTCGAAGGCTCGGTCTCGGTTCACGTCGGAGGTGTTCTGGGAGAGGATCGTGAGCACGAGCTCCTCGAGCGGATCGCGCTTGCGGGGAGGGTCGAGCGGGCCGTGCACCCTCCGCAGGCGGCGATGGATCTCGCGGAGGCGCCCGGCGTCGGTCGTGGCCTCGGCGCCGGTGCTCACGCCCGCAACCCTACCGCGCTACCCGCGAGCGAAGTTCCGGAACTGCGTCAGGTGAGAGAGGAACGTCAACGAGATCTTGTCGGTGGGGCCGTTCCGGTGCTTGGCCACGATCACCTCGGCCAGCCCCTTCACGTTCGGATCGTCGCTCCAGAGCTCCTCCCGGTGGATGAACATCACGACGTCGGCGTCCTGCTCCAGCGACCCGGACTCGCGGAGGTCGGCGAGCATCGGCCGCTTGTCGGTGCGGCTCTCGGGGTTGCGGTTGAGCTGGGAGACGGCGATCACCGGGATCTCCAGCTCCTTGGCCAGGAGCTTCAGCGAGCGTGAGATCTCGGCGATCTCCTGCTGGCGGCTCTCCACGCGCTGGTGGCTCGACATCAGCTGGAGGTAGTCGACGATGAGGAGGCCCAGGCCCTGCGACGACTTGAGGCGGCGGGCCTTGGCCCGGATGTCGACGATCGTCATGGCGCCGGAGTCCACGATGTAGAACGGCGCCTTGTCGAGAACCTCCGCGCCCTCGATGATCCTGGGCCACTCGTCGGCGGCTACGCGCATCGAGCGCACGCGGTCCTGACCCACGCGAGCCTCGGCGCATAGGAGCCGCATCGCGATCTCGATCCGAGACATCTCGAGGGAGAACATGGCGACCGGCGTGGCCGCGTCCACCGCCACGTTGCGGGCGATGTTCGTGACGAGGGAGGACTTCCCGACCCCGGGCCTGGCGGCGATGATGATGAGGTTGCCCGGCTGGAGCCCCTGGAGCAGCGAGTCGAGGTCGGTGAACCCGGTGGGGAGGCCAGCCAGCCCGCCCTCCCGGTCGTGCATCCGCTCCAGCGTCTCCAGCGACTCGCCCACGAGCGTGCTGAGCGGGACGATCTCCTCCTTCTCCTGATGGCGGGCCACGGAGTAGATGAGGCTCTCGGCCTGGTCCGCGAGCTTCACGGGGTCCTCGGGGACGTCGTAGGCGAGCTGGGTGATCCTGGCGCTGGCCTCGATCAGGCGCCTGAGCATCGCCAGCTCGGTCACGATCCGGGCGTAGTGCGCGGCGCTGGCGGGGGTCGGCACCGACTCGACCAGGTGATGGATGTAGAGAGCGCCCCCCGCCGCGTCGAGCTTGCTCCGGCGCTTCAGCTCCTCGACGGTGGTGATGGCGTCCACGGGCTCCCCGCGGGCGAAGAGCGCGATGAGGGTCTCGTAGATGATCCGGTGCGCCGAGCGGTAGAAGTCGTCGGGCTGGAGGACCTCGCTCACCTGAGCGATGGCGTCCTCCAGGAGCATCATCGATCCGAGGACCGACTCCTCGGCCTCGATGTTGTGCGGCGGGACCCGCCCGCCCGGACGTGGGACCTCCTCAGCGACCCGTGCCATCTCCGCCCCCTTCGCCACCTGACCCTAGCGGAGCGCCGCTGAAGGTATCCATGGGATAAGCGGCCGGACGCGGTGGACGCGTTGTGGAGAGCCTGTGGAACGTCCGCACCCCCCGTGCGTGACCTGCGCTCCGGATTTCCACATGCCCGAACACGTGTTCCATGAAAATCCCGGGGTCTGACACGAACGTCGACCCCGGGTTCGAGATGTTCTACTGGGCGACGACCTGCACCGTGATCGTGGCGTTGACCTCCGGGTGGAGATGGACCAGGACCTCGTGCGTTCCGGTGGAACGGATCGGCTCGTCCATCCGGATCTCGTGCCGGTCCACCCCCTCGCCGATCGACCGCTGGACGGCCTCGGCGATCTGCTGGGTGGTCACGCTGCCGAAGAGCCGTCCGTCCTCGCCCGCCTGCGCCTGCACCTGGACCGGCGTCTTCTCCAAGCGCTTGGCGAGCGCGGCCGCCTGCTCTAGGGCCTTGGCCTCGCGGGTCTCGTGCTCCCTGCGAACCCGCTCGGCATGCAGGACCGCCCCCTTCGTGGCCTGGGTCGCGAAGCCGCGAGGGATCAGGTAGTTCCGCGCGTAGCCGTCCTTCACCTCGACGATGTCGCCGGGCTGACCGAGCTTCTCGACCTCCTTCTGAAGGATGATCTTCATCGGCTCGAGAACGGCATCAGGGCCATCTCGCGGGCGTTCTTCACGGCCACGGCCACGTCGCGCTGGTGCTGAGCGCAGTTGCCCGTCACCCGGCGAGCTCGGATCTTCCCCCGGTCGGAGACAAACCTCCGCAGGAGAGCCGTGTCCTTGTAGTCGATCGGGGTCTTCTCCTTGCAGAAGTAGCAGTACTTCTTCCGCTGCTGCTTCCGATCGTCCCGATCCTCGCGTCCTCGCCTCTTCTGCTGTCTCTGCTGCTGCTTCCGTGCCAGCTTCGTTCCCTCCTTCTCAGCCTTCGACCGGCGTCTCCCCGGCCGGTCCCCCGGCCCCGACGCTCACGTTCTCGTTCCAGTCGCCGCCACCTCCGCCGCCCCGGCTCTGCTTCTCGATCTTCGCCGTGGCCCACTTCAGGCTGGGCGCGACCTCGTCGGCTTCGATCTCGATCACCGTGCGCTTGTCGCCCTCGGCGGTCTCCCAGGAGCGCTGCTTCAGGCGACCCACGACCACCACGCGCGAGCCCCTCGTCAGCGATTCGGCGGCGTTCTCGGCCATCGAGCGCCAGACGTTCACGGTGAAGAACGACGTGTCCGCGTCCTTCCACTCGTTCGTCTGCGGGTCCCGGTAGCGGCGGCTCACCGCCACGCGGAAGTTGGCCACGGCCGCGCCGTTGGGCGTGTACCGCAGCTCGGGGTCGTCGGTCAGGTTCCCGACAATCGTGATCTGGTTCTCCGTGGCCATCCGGCATCACCACCTCGCCTCGCTCGCCCTCCCGGCCGATGGCCTCCGCCGGGAGGAGGGGAAGACTTCGTCTACGCAGCCTCCCGCTTCACGACCTTGTGACGGACGACCTCGTCGGCCAGCAGCAGGACCCGCTCGAGCTCGTCGAGCAGCTCAGTGTCGGCCGTGAACTCGAGCAAGAGGTAGAACCCGTCCGTCTTGTGGTCGATCTCGTAGGCGAACTTCCGTTTGCCCCAGCGGTCGACCTTCGTGACCTCGCCGCCGCCGTTCGTGACGACCTGCGTGACGCGCTCCACGACCGCCTCGAGCTTGTCCTCGGCGGACTCGTCGACGATGATCATGACCTCGTACGTTCGCACTGCCACCTCCTCTGGACTCATGCGGCCCCCCGGGGGAGCAGGAGTGGGGTCCCACGCAGTCTAGCACCGGCCACGGCGATGTCATCCGGCACCATAGCGAAGGGGTCTGACATGGACGAGGGCTTCCCGACCTCCTGGAAAGCATGGTAGGAAACCGGACGTGACGTGCGACCCTCGCCACCGAACCATCCCGGCCCCCCGCCGGGAGCTGACCCCCGAGGATGCGCTCGCCGCGGCCCGAGGATTCCTCGAGACGATGTCCTCCCGGCGCTCGATCCGCCACTTCGCGCCCGACCCCGTCAATCCCGAGCTGATCAGGCTGGCGATCGCCGCCGCAGCCTCCGCCCCATCCGGGGCGAACGTCCAGCCGTGGCGGTTCGTCGTCGTCACCGACCCCGAGCTCAAGCGGAGGATCCGGGACGGGGCCGAGAAGGAGGAGCGGGACTTCTACGAGGCCCGATCACCGGCGGAATGGCTCGACGCTCTCGCCCCGCTGGGGACCGACTGGCGCAAGCCCCACCTCGAGGACGCTCCGTGCCTCATCGTGGTGTTCGAGGTGCACAAAGGGGAGGGCGAGCCCAAGCCCTACTACGCGAAGGAATCGGTGGGGATCGCCGTGGGGTTCCTCCTCGCCTCCCTCCACCACGCCGGACTCGCCACGCTGACCCACACCCCGAGCCCGATGGGGTTCCTCGGCGAGATCCTGGGCCGCCCGCCCAACGAGCGGCCGTTCGCGGTGATCCCCGTGGGGCGGGCGGCCCAGGAGGCCGAGGTCCCCGACATCACGCGGAAGCCCCTGGACGAGGTGATGATCTGGCTCGAGCCGAGGTGATCAGCTCGGCCGGAGGGTCCCCACGAACACCTGCCACGCCAGCGCCGACTTGGCGAAGAGCGACAGCAGCATGTAGGCCCGCTCCCCGTAGAGGTAGTCGCGCCACCGGCCCACGCGACGGTACTGCAGGACCATGTTGATGGCGAACACGTTGAAGAAGACGAACAGCGAGACGTAGATCCCGTACACGAAGCCTGGCGGTCCGGCCCCGTCGCTACCCGCGCCGAGCAGGTAGATCCCGATCGCGATCCAGGGGATCGCGCCGGCGAAGACCCCGAACCAGAACGGCATCCAGTCGATCCGCTCCCGGCCCTCGTTCCGCATCTCGGTCACCCAGCCGAAGAGGATCATGGAGGCGTTCACGGCGAAGAGCGCGAGCAGCGCCGCCACGTCGTAGACCCCGGTCAGCATGGCGATCACGACGATCATCACCGAGGAGGACGCGGAGTACTCGATCCACCGCGCCGGCTGGATCTCCCGCTCCAGCATCCGCTCGTACCAGGCGCGGGCGAACGTTGCCAGCGAGAGGTGGGCCAGGCCCGAGAGGAAGAGGAAGCTTGCCACCAGCGGCCCGATGCGCACCGTGAACAGGGTCTCCGGCTCGGAGACGATCCCCTCGGGGCCGCCGGTCAGGAAGGCCGCGGTCACCGGGAGGGAGAAGTCATTCGAGATCGCCCACATCAAAGCGCCCTGGACGAGGTGCAGGACGGCCAGAAAGGCGTTCCACCACCGCAGCGCTCTCATCGATGCATCTCCTCCATCGCCGCGCGGGCTGCGGCCTCGAAGCCGACGGGTCGGATGTCGGGGAACAGCAGACGTGCGGTGTCGTCGCGGACGACGACCTCGTTGCGCACGCCGTCGATCAGAGGACGAGCCACCGAGAGCGGCACCGAGGTCACGAAGGCGCACCACAGCGAGGAGAGCCTCGGCGTGAGGACGGGCACGGTGACGATCCGCCTCCGCTTGCCCCGGATCCGCGCCAGTCGCTGCATCATCTCCTTGTAGGAGATGACGTCGGCGCCGCCGATCTCCACGATCTGGTGGCGCTGGGCCGTCTCCACGGTCCTCGCCGCGTCGAGGTACGTGATGACGTCCTCGATGGCGATGGGCTGCGCGCGGGTGTCCACCCATCTGGGGGCCACCATGACCGGCAGCCGGTCCACCAGGTCCCACAGCATCCGGAACGAGGCGCTGTCTGCCCCGAGGATGATCCCGGCGCGGAGCTCGACGACGGGCGGGCCGTGGGCAGCGAGCGCGAGCCCGGTCTCATGGCGGCTGGCGAGGTGATCGGAGAGGCTGTCGCCGGGATCGCCCAACCCTCCGAGGTAGACGATCCTCCGCACACCCGCCTCCGCCGCCGCCCGTGCGACGTTCTCCGCCGCCCGCCGATCGCGCTCGGCGAACCCGGCTTCCCCCTCCCCCATCGAGTGGATCAGGTAGTAGAGGACGTCTACCTCCCTCACCGCGGCGGGGATGGTCGCGGGATCGAGGGCGTCGAGGCGGACCGCGTCGAGGGGCGGCCATCGCCGGCGGAGGGCCTCCGGGCTCCGCCCGGCCAGGCGGACGGGAACGTCGGCGGCGCGGAGGCGCTCCACCAGCCGCGAGCCGATGGTGCCGCTCGCCCCCGTGACGAGGATGCGAGACGCCACGATGGGGACATCCTACGGCGCGGCGGGTCAGTCGTAGGAGTGCTCGGGGGCCGGGTAGGCTCCCCCCTCGACCTCCTCCTTGAAGGCCGAGGCGGCCCGGGAGATCTCCTCCCCCACGTCCGCGTATCGCTTCACGAACTTCGCGGGCTTCCCGAAGGTCAGTCCCAGGAGGTCGTGCAGAACGAGGACCTGGCCGTCGCAGTGCGGACCGGCACCGATCCCGATCGTGGGAACGGCGACCGACTCGGTCACCCGCTTCGCCACCGACGAGGGGACGCCCTCGAGCACCACCGAGAACACCCCCGCCTTCTCGATCTGAACCGCGTCGGCGAGCAAGCGCTCGGCGGCCTCCTCGGTGCGGGCCTGCACCCGGTACCCGCCCATCGCGTGGACGGACTGCGGGGTCAGGCCCAGGTGGCCCATCACCGGGATGCCTGCCGACACCATCCGCTCGATCAGCTCGGGGTGCGCGCCCTCGAGCTTCACCGCGTGCGCGCCGGCCTCCTTGAGGAACCGTCCCGCGTTGCGGATCGCATCCTCCTGCGAGGCCTGATACGAGAGGAACGGGAGATCGCCCACCACGAGCGCGCTCGTCGCGCCGCGGGCCACCGCCCGCGTGTGGTGGAGCATCTCCTCCATCGTCACGGGCAGCGTGGTGGGATGCCCCAGCACCACGTTGGCCAGCGAGTCCCCCACGAGGAGCACGGGGATGCCCGCCTCGTCGAGGATGCGCGCGGTCGGGTAGTCGTAGGCCGTGAGCATGGCGAAGCGCCTGCCCTCGGCTTTGAACGACCGCAGGTCGTTGATCGTGGTCACGGCTCGCGCCTCCTTCCGTGAGAGTGCACGGCACGACAAGGGTACCCCGGCGGGGCCGGCACGGGGAAGCGTCAGGACGCGGGGAACTCGAGGATGATGCGATCGGGGCGGGCGTCCACCACGAAGCAGGCCCGCGTCGAGAGCCCGATGCCCCACGAGACCATGCCCTCGAAGTCCCCGGTCTGCTCCACCTCGAGGACCGTGGAGAGATCCGGAGTGAACTCGGTGGGCCCGGTGTAGATCTCCTCGAAGTCCTCGCCCGAGAGGTCCACACCTCGCGCCATGAACGAGATCGACACGAACGCCTCGCCCGCGACGTCGACAGGGGCACCCTCACCGTCGGTGATCAGCTGATCGGTGAACCCCACGAAGTACTGTGGGGCGTCGCTCGGGTCGCCCTCGGGCTCGAAGCGGAACTCCACCTTCTCGGTATCGCCCTCGGACTCGATGCTCACCTCGACGAAGTCGGGGAAGTTGTTCGGGTCCCCGCCCTGCCGGTCGTCGCACGAGGCGTCCTCGAGGTCGTCCGAGGTCGCGGTGGGCGTGGGAGAGACCGTGGGGGACGGCGTCTCGGTGGGCGTGGGAGTGGATCCGGCGTCCCCCGGCTGTTCGGCGCAGGCCGCCGTCAGCAACGCCATCGAGATCGCCAGGACCCACGCGCGTCGCACGCCCATCAGTGTAGGCACGTTCAGCGGGCTCCGCCGCCGGTCCCGCCGCCGCCCCCTCCTCCTCCTCCGGAGAAGCCCCCGCCGAACCCCCCCGACGAGCTGAAGGATCCAACCCCGCTGGAGAATGACGAGCCGCCGCTCGGGGACGGAGGCGACGGGGCCAGGAGGGGTGTGGCCACGCGCATCGAATGCACGAGGTCCAGCCCGGACAGGCCTCGAGGCGCTCCCCGCCACGGCGAGGGAAGCTCCTCTGGCGGGACGAGGTCGGCGACCTGTCGCTCCACCTCGTCGGCCACCCCGAGGGCGCTGGCGTAGACGAGGTATCGCTCCCAGATCACCACGGCCAGCGCGGGGGCTTCGGGGAGAGAGGAGAACTCCCGGAGGAAGCGCCGGAACGCCGCCCAGCGGGCAACCCTCTCCCGGAGATCCGGGGGGAGCCGCGGCGTCATGAACCGGAGCGCCACGAGCCATCCCAGTACCGCGAGCCCTGCCACGGCGAGACCCGCCCATCCGGCCAGGTCCGCCCTCGTCCACCACCAGATCCCGACGCCGACGACCACGAGCATCAGGATCGACTCCCAACGGGGCCCTTCCTTGCGGACCCGGTCCACCATCGCGCTCGTCTTCCCGGTCACGGCGTCCTTCCAGGCGGCGATCCGCTTCCGGCGCTTCCCCCGAGCCTCGAGGTCGCCGAGCTTCACGGTCCGCTCCGAGTCCGGGAAAAGGAAGCTCGTGAACTTCTCGTCGATGCCCGAGGACGGCCGCTCCTTGAGCCGCACGACGATGTCGTCGGGATCGGTGACGCGTCCCACGGCCTCGAGCTCGACGGCCCCGGCCCGGGCCAAGTGGAGGAGCTGGGTTCGATAGGTGTTGCGCGAGACGTAGCGGCCGGCGGCAGCGTCCCAGAGCGTGGCCAGCTCGACCGGGTGGAGGTCCTCAGGCGGCTCCTCGAGGTGCTCGGGCACCCCCGGCACCCGGTCCCGCGCCTTCGAGATCAGGACGAGGGCGAGGAACGCGAGCGGGACCCCGGCCAGCATCCCGAAGGAGATCGATCGGTCCCGCGAGCGTCGCTCCCGCAGCTCGTTGGCCTCCCGGGCCAGGCGTCCCTCCTCCGCGAGGATGCGCTCCCGTCCCGGGCCGCCCGGGTACGAGGGGGCGACCGGCACGACCTCGGCCGGCATCAGGATCGACCCCTCCACGAAGGTGAAAGGCTCGAGGTCCCGGATCTCGAGCTCCACCGTCTGGGGATCTGGAAGGCGGACCTCGCCCCCGAGCGGACCGTGGCCCCAGGCCCGGACGTCGCCGCGCTCAAGGAGGGCGGTGGCCGGCGCCTCGGGAACGGCCTCGGGGCAGCCGACGGGACGCTCGGGCGCTGCGGTGGCCCGACCGGGCAGGCGCACCCGGACCACGACGTGGTCGGTCGGGACCTCCCATCCCGTGCCGACGAACTGCCAGAGGAGGTGCGCGGCGTCCTCGTAGACGAGGACGGCACACCGGATCCGGTAGGAGATGTCGAAGGTGCGGCGCTCGTCCTCGGCGCGGAAGGACCACTCCGCGCGGAGGGAGCCGCCGGCGCCCGTGCTCACCGTGGAGGGGATCTCCGCGCCGTCCTCCTGGACCCGGAAGCCCTCGGCCCTGGCATAGGGCGTCCCCGCGGGCTCGACGGTGAAGAAGGCGGTGGAGAAGGACCCGTCGAACTCGAAGGTGCGGCGCTCCCGAAGCTCGATCGTGCCGTCGTGGAGGACCGTGGCCTCGATCCGGACCTCGGGGAAGCGGTAGGACTTCGCCTCGGCCGCAGGCTGGCCGAGGGCCAGCGCCAGGAGCAGCAGCGCCCCGGCCGCGAGGCTACGACGCGCCGCCGCCGGTGCCGCCACCACCGCCACCCCCTCCCCCGGAGAACCCACCGCCACCGCCACCGCCCGAGGAAGAGCCGCCCCACCCGCTCGACCAGCCCACCGTGGCCGCCGCCCCCGTCGCCACGTACGCGCTCTGATGGGTCACCCGGTCGCTCCAGTGGTGCCAGGACCGAGGGACGGACTCCGGCGCCAGCTCCGCAATCCGGTCCTCGGGGATCAGGCCCCGGACCTGCGTCTCCACGCGGTCCGCCACCCCGAGGGCCACCGCGTACACGAGGTAGCGCTCCCACACGATCACCGCGAGGGTCGGGGCGTCCTCGAGCGTGGAGAACGTCCGCAGGAACCTGCGGAACGCCCGCCACCGGGCGATCCGATCGCGCATCGTCTGCGAGGGGTACGGGCGGAGGAAGGGGCTGAGGATCAGCCAGGAGAGGACCGCGACCGGGATCAGCCACGCGGCTCGCGTCCCGACGATCCCGTGCGGCTGGAGCTCGTCGGAGAATCCGGTCCAGGCCCAGAAACCGAAGACCCCGGCCCCGATCGCCAGGGCGGCCAACGCCCAGGACTCGGCCCGGCTCCTCCCCTTCGAGATCCTCGTCACGCTCGGCTTCGTCACCCGGCCCACGACCTCCCACCAGTCGGCGAGGAGCTCCTTCCGCTTCCCCCTCGCCCGCAGCCGGGAGAGCCTCGGCTCCTCGCCCTCCGCGAAGAGGAAGCGCACGAAGGCTCGGTCCATCGCCTCCTCAGGCATCCGGCCCCGGCGGATGTGGATCTCCTTGGGGTCGGTGACCATCCCCTCGGCGTCGAGGCGGATCGCCCCCTCATGCACCAGGTGGAGGAACTGGGCCCGGTAGGCGTCGCGGGCCCCGAGGCGCTTGTGAAAGGCGTTCCAGATGAGGGCGAGCTTGACGGGGTGGACGTCCTCGGGGGGCTCCTGGAGCGTCGGTGGGATGCCCGGGACGCGGTCGCGCCGATAGGCGAGGACCACGACGAAGAGCATCAGCGCGGGGACGAGGAAGAAGAGGACCGTGGTGAGCGAGTCGAGGATCCGGTGACGGGCGCGGAGAGCGTTGGCCTCATCCGCGTCTCGCCGCTCCTGCGCCAGGATGCGCTCGAGCCCCGGCCCGCCCGGGGAGGCGGCAGCCGTGGGGACCGAATCGAGCGGGAGAACGATCGAGCCCTCCACGAAGGTGGCGGGCCTCAGGTCGCGGACCTCGAGGACGACGGTTCCCGGATCCTCGAACCGCACGGTGCCCGCCAGCGACCCGTGCCCCCAGGCGCGCACCTCCCCCTCACGGAGAGGCCGGCTGCGAGCGGGGGGCAGCTGGGCGGTCCCCTCGGGCATGGGGCACGTGGTGGCGCGGGCGACGGGATGGCGGGCGGGATCGGGCACGCGGACCGTGACCCTGGCGAGGTCGGTGAGGCGGTCCCAGCCCGACCCGATGAACTGCCAGTTCAGGTGCGCGGTGTCCTCGTAGACGTCCACGGCGCAGCGGACCCGGTAGGAGATCGTGAAGGTCCGGCGCTCGTCCTGGGCCGAATAGAACCACGTCGCCTGGAAGCCGCCCCGGTCCGAGGCGCCCTCCTGGTGCTCGATCACGCGGCCCCCCTCGCGCACGGTGAAGTCCCGGATGTTCACCGTGGGCGCGTGGGTGGGGTCGATCGTGAAGAAGGCCGAGGAGAACGAGCCCCGGAAGTCGTAGGTGCGGCGCTCGCGGAGGGCGAGCGTGCCGTCCGGCTCGATCGTGGCCTCGATCAGGACCCGGGGGAAGTGGTAGCTCTTGGTCAACGGCCCGACGAGCCCCGCGACCGCACCACTGATGAGCACGATCGGCACGAGGGCGACGAGGATCAGCACGAGCCTCCCCCTCGTCGACATGGCCGAAGTGTACCGACAGGTCGCTCGGGTCACGGATAATCGGACGGTGGAGGCAGGCCGCGACCGCGCGACCCTCTCGATCGTCTTCGGGGTCACGCTCCTCACCCTGACCCTCGGGTTCCTGCAGAAGGCCCCGTGCCTGGGACCGTGGGACGGGAGGCAGTACACCCTGCTCTGCTACTCGGACATCGTCCCCCTCTTCCACACCGAGCGGCTGGACGAGGGCGCGATCCCGTACCTCGAGGCCGACAACGAGTACCCGGTCCTCACGGGGATGGCGATGGCGCTGGCGGGGATCCCCGCGGACTCCCCGTCGTCCTTCTTCGTGTGGAACGCGCTGATGCTGGCGGGTCTGGGGCTGCTGGCGGCCGCGGCGCTGGCGAGGATCGCCGGGCGAAGGGCGCTCTTCTTCGCGGCCGCCCCCACGCTGCTGATCTACGCCTTCGTCAACTGGGATCTGGTGGCCGTCGCCGCGGCGACCCTGGGCACGTGGGCCTTCCTCCGCCGCCGCGACGGCCTGGCGGGCCTGGCCCTGGGCGTGGGGGCGGCCGCCAAGCTCTACCCCGCGCTCCTCGTGATCCCGTTCGCCCTCCAGCGGCTCGGGGAGCGGCGGACGGACCGGGCCGGGGCGCTGGCGGGGGCGGCCGCCGGCGCGTGGGTCGCGATCAACCTCCCCTTCGCGATCCTCGCCCCGGAGCGATGGTCGATCTTCTTCCGGTTCAGCGCCGAGCGGCCCGCCGACTGGGACTCGATCTGGCACGTGACGCAGCGGCACCTGGGCTGGCCCGGGTCCACCGAAGCCGTGAACCTCCTGTCCGGGCTGGCCTTCGCGACACTCGCGGCCGGGCTCTGGCTCGCGGCGTCCAGGACCCGGCCCGGCTTCCCCGCCTGGAGCTTCGGGCTTCCGCTGCTGGTCGCCTTCCTGCTCACGGGGAAGGTCTACTCGCCCCAGTTCAGCCTGTGGCTGCTCCCCTGGTTCGGGCTGGCCCTGCCCCATCTCCCGACCTTCCTGGCGTTCTCCGCGGCCGAGGTCGCGGTCTTCGTCACGCGCTTCCGCTGGTTCGCCGAGATGGCGGGGCAGGACGGCGGGGTACCCTTCTGGGCGTTCGAGGCGGCGATCCTGGTCCGGGCGGCCGTGCTGGTCTGGGCCCTCGTCCTGTGGGTGCGCCGCCCTACGCCACAGCCCGAGCCCGAGCGCCGTCTCCAGGAGGCCGCGACGTGAGGACCGAGGACCAGGCCGCCGCCACCGGGGCCGAGCCCGCGGCCGAGCGCGACCGTATCCGCCGCGGGATCCGCTACTGCCTGCTCGTGTTCCTGGGCGTCCGGGTGACGCTCACGATCGTGGCGCTCGTTGGGACGGCGCTCCTCCCCTCGCAGGAGCCCGTCGGGCCTCAGGGGTGGGAGGGCTCCCCGCTCGTCGGCGGCTGGCACAACCTCGTCACGTCCTTTGAGCGGTTCGACGCGCTGTGGTTCCTGCGGGTCGCAGACCAGGGCTACTTCGACGGGGACGGGAGCGCGGTGTTCTTCCCGGGCTACCCGCTGCTGATCCGCGGCGTCTCGTTCCTTCTGGGGGACCGCCCGCTGGCGGCCGGCCTGCTCGTCTCGAACCTGGCCTTCGCGGGGGCGCTCGTCGTCCTCTACTTCCTGACGAGCGCCGAGTGGGGCCAGCGCGTGGCCCGGCGGTCGGTGCTCTACCTGGCCATCTTCCCCACCGCGTTCTTCTTCCTGGCGCCGTACTCGGAGTCGCCGTTCCTGCTCTTCGCCCTGCTGGCGTTCTGGGGGGCGCGTCGCGGCCGCTGGGCGGTCGCCGGCCTCGCAGGCGCCGCCGCGGCCGCGA
>DASUTW010000167.1:0-10315 GCA_036374395.1 Actinomycetota bacterium | reverse complement strand
GATCTCGCTGGTCCCCTCGAACAGGGTGTAGATCTTGGCGTCCCGGTACCACTTCTCGACGGGGAAGTCCTTGATGTAGCCGTAGCCGCCGAGGACCTGGATCGCCTGCTCGGTGACCCAGACCGCGACCTCGGAGGCCTTCAGCTTGGACATCGAGCCCTCGGCCCGCTCGAGCTGATCGTTCTTCACCATCCAGGCGGCCCTCCACGTCAGGAGGCGAGCCGCGTCGACCTCCATGGCCATGTCGGCCAGCTTGAACCCGATCCCCTGGTGCTCGATGATCGGGCGCCCGAACGTCGTCCGCTCCTTCGCGTAGTCCACGGAGAACTCGAGCGCGGCCCGTGCGATCCCCAGGGCCTGGGCCGCGACCAGCGGCCGCGTGAGCTCGAAGGTCTTCAGCGCCTGCGAGGACCGGGACGGCTCGCTGCCATTCTCCCGCGCCCGCGCCAGCTTCGCCTCGAGCCTCTCCATCCCGCCCCCCACGTTCTCCAGCGGGACGCGGCAGTCGTCGAGGAGGACCTCGGCCGTGTGCGAGGCCCGGATCCCCAGCTTCCGCTCCTTCTTCCCCTGGGAGATGCCCGGGGTGTCGGGCCCGACGATGAAGGCGGCCTGGCCCCGATGCCCCAGCTCCGGATCGACGGTGGCCACCACGATGTGGACGTCGGCGATCCCGCCGTTCGTGATGAAGATCTTCTGACCGTTGAGCACCCACTCGTCGCCGTCGCGCTTCGCGGTGGTGCGGAGGGCGGAGACGTCGGACCCGGCGCCCGACTCGGTGACGGCGAAGGCCCCGATCTTCGGCTCCTCGGACGTCCCCAGCATCCGCGGCGCCCACTCCAGGAACTGGTCGGGGGTCCCGGTGCCTGCCAGCGTGGCCAGCGGGAGCCCCGTCCCGAAGATCCCGAGCGAGATGCCCGCGCAGCCCCAGCACGACTCCTCCAGGACGATCGGCATGATGAGGCCTGTGGGATCGGCGCCCGCCATCTCCACGTAGAACTCCAGGGAGTAGAGCCCGATCTCCGCGGCCTTCTTCAGGACGGGCCAGGGGAACTCCTCGGACTCGTCGTACTCAGGGGCGACCGGACGGATCTCCTTCTCCGCGAACTCGCGGGCCCACTTCTGGGCGGTGAGCTGATCCTCGTTGAGCCGGAACTCCATATCGGGTCGTCCTCTCTGGCAGAATGGCGGACGGTCAGCCTACCTATCCTACTGTGCGGTAGGTTACCAGCAGGTAGGAGGGAGGTCAATGGCGCAGCGGCGGAGGATGCGGGCTCCCGAGCGAAGACAGCAGCTGCTCGACGTCGCCCGGAAGGTCTTCGGCCGGAACGGCTTCCACACGGTGACGATGGACACCGTGGCCAAGGAGGCGGGGGTCACCAAACCCATCCTCTACGACCACTTCTCCTCGAAGCGCGACCTCTACCTCGCCCTGCTCGAGGCGGACCTGGCCTCGCTGAAGCAGGCGGTCCACACCGCGCTCGAGACCTCCCGGGGCAACCGCGAGCGGATCCGGGCCTCGTTCCAGGCCTACTTCGACTTCGTGGACGAGCACGCCGAGGGGTTCCGGCTGCTGATGTCCGAGGCGGTCGGGTCGGAGCGGGACTTCCGCGAGATGGTGGAGCGCTTCCGCGAGGACGTCCACGCCGAGGTGACGGAGGTCATCCACCGGGAATCCCGGGGGAAGGTCCCGATGGAGGACGCCCGCGACGTGGCGCTGGGGCTGATCGGGATGGCGGAGACGGCCGCCCAGGCCAACCCGGGCGCGTCCAAGGACGACCGGCGCCGCACCGTGGACGCGCTGGTCCGCCTGGCCTGGCGCGGCATCACCGGCCTGGCCTAGTCACGACGCCCGCAGGCGCTCCACTCGAGCGTGCCGCCGTCCGTGGGCTGGGTGCAGGCCGACCACACCGTCCACCGAGCGGATCATGGGAACCAGGCCACGCAGAAGATCGCTCCTCCCGATGATCCCCAGCAGCCTCCCGTCGTCGTCCACGACCGGGAGCGCCCGCGCCCGCGACGTCACCAGGGTTTCGATCGCCTCGGGCACCGTGGCCTCCCGCCTCGTCACCGCCGGCTCACGGCACATCACGTCGACCGCGCGGAGCTCACACGGAAGGGGGTGCGGGTGCCGTCCGGGAGTCGCCAGCACCGCCAGCGTGTGGAGAGGCTCCCGCTTCCCGCCGACGTGCTCCAGGAGACCTGAGGACGTCACGAGCCCCTCGAGCCTGCCGTCGTGGTCCACCACGGGGATCGTGGTCACCTCGCGATCGACCATCAGCCGGGCGATGTCGCCGCATCCCGCGGAAGCCGAGACCGAGGCGACGTCCCGAGTCATCACGTGCCTGACGAGGATGCGCATCGGCGTCACCTCCTCCCTCCCCAAGCCTGCCGCGCCCGGAGGGATCGTGACAGGGCGGTTCGGCCCGGCGAACGGGGGACGCTCGGTCCCCGGCCCTAGAGGTTCCCGCGCTCGGCCTGCTCCCGCTCGATCGCGATGAACAGCTCCTTGAAGTTCCCGAGCCCGAAGCCGCGCGAGCCGTGGCGCTCGATGAACTCGTAGAAGACCGTGGGACGGTCCTGCTGGATCTTCGTGAAGATCTGCAGCAGGTAGCCCTCCTCGTCGCGGTCGGCGAGGATCGCCAGCTTCTGGAGGTCCGAGTAGTCCTCCTCGATCTCACCGACGCGCTCGGCGAGGTCCTGGTAGTAGGTCTCGGGCACCCGGATGAAGCGCACGCCGCGCTCCCGGAGGGCGGTCACGGTCCGCACGATGTCGTCGGTCTGCATCGCGATGTGCTGGACTCCCGGCGAGCGGTAGTAGTCGAGGTACTCCTCGATCTGGGACTTCTTCTTGCCCTCGGCCGGCTCGTTGATGGGGAACTTGACCCGGCCCGAGCCGTCCCACATCACCTTCGACATCAGCGCGGTGTACTCGGTCGAGATCTGGTCGTCGCGGAAGTGCATGAGCTGGGCAAACCCCATGACCTCGGCGTAGAAGCGCACCCACTCGTTCATCTTGCCGAGCTCGACGTTGGCCACGCAGTGGTCGATCGCCTTGATGCCGACCTCGGGGCCCTCGTCGGGGTAAGGCTCCTCCCGGCGGTAGCCGGGGAGGAACGGGCCCGAGTAGTTCTCGCGCTCCACGAACGAGTGGATCGTCTCGCCGTAGGCCTTGATCGCCGAGCGCACGACCTTGCCGTGCTCGTCCTCGAAGACCTCGGGCTCCATCGCGCTCTCGGCGCCGCGCTTGGTGGTCTCCTCCCAGGCCGAGGCGGCATCGGGCACGCGCAGGGCGATGTCCTTGACGCCGTCTCCGTGCTCGAAGACGTGCTTGGCGATGGGATGCTCCGGGCCCTGGGCCCCTGTGAAGACGAAGCGCACCTCTCCCTGCTCGCAGAGCCAGGAGACCGTGTCGCGGTGCTTCGTCTCGGGACCGCGGTAGGCGGTGACCTCGAAGCCGAAGGCCTTGGAGTAGTAGTGGGCGGCCTGGCGCGCGTTGCCGACGTAGAACTCGACGTGATCGATCCCCATCAGGGGGAGGAAGTCTTCCTGCTGGGCCATGCTCCACACCTCCTGGATCCGTCGTGTCACTCTAGCAACTACCCCGAGCACAGCTGCCTGATCATGTCGACGGCCTGCTCCTCGGTGACATCGCGCGCCGCGATCTCGCCCCGCTCGCGCTCCTCGTCCGTCATGGCCTCGATCAGGGGCGTGAGGAGCCCGACGAACTCGACGGACGCCTCCCCCAGGCCGACGCCGGTCTCCTGCTGCACCTTCTCGGCGACGCCCATCAGGAGCACCGCTCGATCCCGCTCGCCGACCTGATACGCGTAGATCGCGGCATCGTAGAGGAGCACCGGGATCGCCGATCGGTCGCCCGCCTCGTCGAAGATGTCGACGGCGCGCCGCAGGTGGGGCAGGGCGTCCTCGCCCCGCCCCCCGTGGAGCAGGGTCACCGCGAGCATGTGCAGGCCCCACGCCTCCCCGAACAGGTCCTGCGCGGCTCGATAGAGGGCGATGCTCTCCGACAGGGCCTCCTCCGCGGCCTCGTAGTCCTCGTCGTGGAGGTGGGCGCTGCCCACCGCCCACTGCACCTTCGCCACCCCTGTGTCGTCTCCCAGCTCCCGGAAGAGCTCGAGGGCCTCCTCGAGCAGCGGCAGCGCGGCGCCGGAGTCCTGGGGAGCTCCGATGCCGAAGACGTTCATGCTCCCCCGGTTGTAGAGCGCCTCCGCGATCGTCGCCGGGTCGCCGATCTCCCGGCGGAGCCTCAGGCACTCGTCGTAGACGGCGGCCGCCTCCGGGTCCCCCATCCAGTAGAGGATCCCACCCAGGCCCTCCAGGGCGTCCGCCCGGGGAGCCATGTGCTGGGCGGCCGAGGGATGGGCGAGGAGCCTCCCGAGCCATTCCCGACCTTCGCGGAGGTGGCCCCGCATCTGCCAGAAGCGCCAGGCTTTCCCCCCCAGCGTGAGGCCCGTCTCGAGGGCCCCCTGCTCCAGGGTCCACGTCAGCGCGGCGCGGAGGTTGTCGTGCTCCGCCGCGAGGCGGTCCAGCCAAAGAGCCCGCTCGGGGCCGAAGAGCCTCGGCAGGGCCGCCTCCACCGTTCGCAGGACGTGGGCCGCGTGGCGGCGCCCGACCTCCTCGTCCTCGCCCGAGCTCTCCAGCATCTCCTTCGCGTATTCGCCGATCGTCTGGAGCATCTGGTAGCGGCTGCCTGCCGGGCCGGAGAACGGTCGGATGAGGCTCTTGTCGAGAAGGGAGGCCACGAGCTCCAGGGTGTCCCCCAGCTCGCCGTCCGAATTGCACACCTCCTCGGCCGACTCGAGCGTGAAGCCTCCCATGAAGACCGAGGCCCGACGGAAGAACCCGCGCTCCCGGTCGTCCAGGAGGTCGTAGCTCCACGCGATGGCCCCCCGCAGGGTGCGCTGACGCTCCGGGAGGTCCCGGGCGGAGCTGGCGAGCACGGAGAGGCGCTGGTCGAGGCGCTTGAGGAGCTCCTCGGGCGAGAGAAGCTTGACGCGCGCCGCCGCCAGCTCGATGGCGAGGGGCAGCCCGTCGAGACGCGCGCAGATCTCGACCACGGCCGACGCGTTCTCCTCCGTCACGGTGAAGCTCGGCTGTACGGCGGAGGCGCGCTGGATGAAGAGCTGGACGGCCTCGTACCGCGGCAGCGCCTCGAGCGGTGGAGGGTGTGACGGGTCGGGGAGCTCCAGGGGCGGCACGGGGTACTCGCGCTCCCCGGCGAGATGGAGCGGCTCGCGGCTGGTGGCCAGCACCTTGACCCGGTCGGTGGCCCCGAGGATCTCGCCCACGGTGGAGGCGGCGGGGGTGACCTGCTCGAAGTTGTCGAGGATCAGGAGCACCTCCCGATTGGCGAGGTGCTCGATGAGGGTCTCGATCGATGGCCGACCGGGATCCTCCTCGACCCCCAGCGTTTCGGCGATCGTGGGGACGACCAGCTCGTGCTCCTCGAGCGCCGCCAGCGGCACGAAGTAGGCGCCCCCTTCGAAGTCGTCCTGAAGTCCGGCGCCGACCTGGATCGAGAGGCGGGTCTTCCCGGACCCGCCCGGGCCGGTCAGGGTGAGCAGACGGGTCTCGGCCAGGATGTCGTGGATCTCCGCGAGCTCCTGGAGCCGGCCGACGAAGCTGGTGAGCGGCTCGGGCAGGTTGCCTCTCCGGGTCTCCAGCGAGCGGATCGGCGGGAAGTCCTGCTCCAGGTCGGGTATCTGAAGCTGGTAGAGGCGCTCCGCCCTGGGGAGATCCTTCAAGCGGTGCTCCCCGAGGTCTCGGATCGTCACGCCCTCGGGCAGCGTCTGGGCCACGAGGGCGTGCGTCGCCTCGGACAGCAGGACCTGGCCCCCGTGCGCGGCCGCCGCGATGCGCGCCGCGCGGTGCAGGTCGATGCCCGTATAGTTGTCGCCGCCCAGGATCGCCTCTCCGGTATGCAGCCCCATCCGCACGCGGACCCGCTCCCCTCCCGGCCACTCGTGGCTCTCGAGGGCCTGCTGAGCCTTCGCGGCGGCGGCCACAGCGTTCGGGGCAGCCGGGAACACCACGAAGAAGGAGTCGCCCTCGGTGCCCACCTCCACCCCGCCGGCCGTGGAGAAGACCTCCCGGAGGAGCCGCTGGTGCTCCTCGAGCAGCGCGGGGTAGCGGTCCCTGAGGCGGGCCAGGATCCGTGTGCTCCCCTCGATGTCCGTGAGCAGGAACGTGATCGTCCCGGTCGGAAGCTCGCGCATCGTCCTCCCTCGATCGGCGCGCCCATTATGCGCCCCCGTTCGTGCCGCTCACAGGGTTGCGGCGGAAGGGACGTCCCTGCTAGAGTCCATCCCTTGATAATGAGGATGATTCTCATGACCATCAGCGCGGCGGTGCTCGTGGCCGGATGCGGGGCCGAGGCGGCCGACGGCGTCGGAAGCGTCGAGGTCGCGGCGGGCTTCTTCCCTCTCGCCGAGGCGGTCGCGATCGCGGGCGGCGAGCGCGTCCACGTCGAGAACCTCACAGCCGCCGGAAGCGACCCCCACGACGTGGAGCTGGGCACCGACGAGGTGGACACGATCCTCGACGCCGACCTCCTCCTGTACCTGGGTGGCTTCCAGCCGGGGGTGGAAGAGCTCGCCGGGCGGAGGGACGGCCCCTCCATCGACCTCCTTCGGGGCGTGGACACGCTCTCCGAGGGCGGAGAGGTCGACCCCCACGTCTGGCTCGATCCGCTCCGGTACGCCACGGTGGTGGAGCGGATCGGCCGGGCGCTGGCCGACGTCGACCCCCAAGGGGCGGACGCCTACCTGAGCGACGCGGAGGCTCACGCCGACGAGATCCGTGCGCTCGATGCGCGCTTCGAGCGGCGCCTGGCGGCGTGCGAGGACGACCTCCTCGTCGTCTCGCACGCCGCCTTCGGCTACCTCGCGGACCGGTACGGGCTCCGGCAGGAGGCCATCTCGGGGATCTCGCCGGAGAGCGAACCCGATCCTCAGCGGCTGGCGGAACTGATCGACGTCGTCCGGACCGAAGGGGTCACGACGGTCTTCACCGAGACCCTGGCGTCACCGGAGGTCTCCCGGACGCTGGCCCGGGAGGCCGGCGTCCGGACGGCCGTCCTGAACCCCCTCGAGGGCCTGACCCCGGAGGAGGAGGCCGCCGGCGAGACCTACCTCTCGGTGATGGAGCGCAACCTGGTGACGATCGCGGAGGGCCTCGGATGTCCGGAGTGAGTACGGACGAGCTGGCGAGGCTGGAAGGCGTCTCGTTCTCGTTCGACGGCTCCCCCATCCTCTCTGACGTGGACCTCCGGGTCGGGCGGGGCGAGTTCGTGGCGCTCGTGGGGCCCAACGGCAGCGGCAAGTCGACCCTCCTCCGCATCCTGCTCGGCCTGCTCCCCGCGAGGGGGACGGTCCGGCTGCTGGGGCGCGTGCCGAACGAGCTCCGCGAGCGCTGGCGGATCGGGTACGTGCCCCAGCGGCCGATGCTCGCCGGGGATCAGGTGGCCAGCGTCGAGGAGGTGGTCGCGGCCGGCCGGCTCGCCCGCCGCGGGTGGTGGCGCCGCCTGCGGGGGGAGGACCGGGACGTGATCGGGCACGCGCTCGAGTCGGTGGGCCTGCTCCCCCTGCGCCATCGACGCGTGAGCCATCTGTCCGTGGGACAGCAGCAGCGGGTGTTCATCGCCAGGGCGTTCGCCTCCGAGCCGGAGCTGCTCGTGCTCGACGAGCCGATCTCAGGCGTGGACGCCGAGTCCCAGCGGCGCTTCCGCGAATCGCTCCTCCACACGATCGAGGACCACGGGACGGGGGTGCTCCTCGTCTCCCACGAGCTGGGGGCCGTGGCCGAGGACCTGGATCGCGTCGTCGTGCTGAAGGGCCGGGTGCTCTTCGATGGCCCGCCCTCCGACCTGATGGCCCGGGGAGTGAGCCTGGGGGTGCACCCCGAGGACCTCCCCTTCTGGCTGGAGGAGCTGCGATGACCCTCCCCTGGCCCTTCGAGCGGGAGTACATGCAGCTCGCGCTGGCCGCCGGCCTCGTCGTAGGCGCCTGCGCCCCGCTGATCGGCGCGTTCCTGGTCCAGAAGCGGATGTCGCTCATGGGGGATGGCCTGGGGCACCTCGCGTTCGCGGGCGTGGCCGGGGCCATCCTCCTCGGCGTGTGGCCGCTGTGGGGGGCGCTGCTGTTCACGGTGGTGGGCGCCCTCGCCGTGGAGGGGCTTCGAGCCCGGGGGAAGACGTCGGGGGACCTGGCGCTGGCGATCGCTTTCTACGTGGGGATCGCGTCCGGCGTGGTGCTGCTCGGGCTGGCGGGCTCGCTGAACGCGACCGTCTTCAGCTACCTCTTCGGGCAGATCCTGACCGTCACGGGCGGGGAGGTCGCCGTCGTGGCGGGCCTCGGGGCGGTCATCGTCCTGGCGTTCGCGCTCTCCCGGCGCGCCCTCTTCGCCACGGTCGGCGACGAGGAGTGGGCTCAGGTCGCGGGCCTCCCGGTCGGCGCCCTCAACGCGCTCCTCGCCGTCCTGACCGCGATCATCGTCGTGGCCGCGATGCGAGTCGTCGGGCTCCTGCTCGTCGCGGCGCTGATGGTCCTCCCCGTGGCGGGGGGCCAGCTGCTGGCCCGCTCGTTCGGGGGAACGCTCCTCTGGTCGTCGGGGATCGGGGTGGGCTCGGTGGTCGCCGGGCTGATCGCGGCGAGGGCGCTGGGGCTGGCCCCGAGCGGGACGATCGTCCTCCTCGCCGCGGCGGCCTTCCTCGCCGCGGCGTTCGTCTCGTGGATCCGAGGGCGGCTCGGAGGGACGGGCGAGACCGCCTCCCTCCACTTCGAGGAGCGCGTGTCCGGAGGGGAGGACGCGTGAGCGCCCCGCCCGACCTCCACCCGACCGTGGCGCAGGAGCTCCGCCAGGGCGGCCAGCGCTACACGCCCGTGCGCCGGCGCCTCGTGGGGATCCTCGTCGAGGCCGACGGACCCCTCACGATCCCCGAGATCCTGCGCCGGGGACCGAGGCTCGCCCAGAGCTCCGTGTACCGGAACCTCGCCGTGCTCGAGCGGGCCGGGGTGGTGCACCGGGTCGTGACGAGCGAGGAGCACGCGCGGTACGAGCTCGCCGAGGAGCTCTCCGGCCACCACCACCACCTGATCTGCGCCTCGTGCGGGCGCGTGGAGGACTTCGTCACGCCGCGGCGCGTGGAGCAGGTGCTCGACCGGACGATGTCCGAGGTGGCCGAGGGGGCGGGGTTCTCTCCGACGCACCACAGGCTCGACCTGGTGGGCCTCTGCGACCGCTGCAGCTGAGCGCTACCCGTAGAAGAGCGCCAGGCTCGCCGTGAAGCCGTGGAGGAAGCTCCGGCCCCCGACCGGTCCCAGCTCCCCCGCGGCGAAGAAGCCGGCCACCGGCGGCTCCCCGAGCTCCTCGGCCACGAGCGCTGCGTCGTGGTCGGGCCCGGCGAACAGCCTCCGCCCCCGACCGTTGCAGGTGAACAGGAGGGCGCCGCGCGGCCGGTCGACCCCCGCGAGGGCCCTGCGGAGATCGTCGTCGGCCGAGTCGGCGTCGCGCACGTGGAACCGCACCGTCTCCCCGACGCGCACCCGGTCGCCCACCGCCATCGCGCCCGTGTCGCGGTCGGCCCCCAGCACACCTCGGATCAGGAAGTCCCCCTCCTCCGCGTGCTCATCCACGACCCGGCCCAGGTGCAGCCCGTCCGCCAGGAGGCCGCGGTCTCGCTCGTCGGCGGCGGCGTAGATCTCGCGGAGCCGATCGAGGGGCGAGCGGCCCCCGAGCTCCTCGATCAGGCTCCCCTCGGCCCTCGTGACGGTGAACGGCGGCCCCACCGGACGGCACCCCTGGGAGACGAGGGCGCGGACCGCCACACCGCCCGGGAGCCTGGCCCCGACGGCGCCTGTGGTCACGACCTCATCGTTCATGAAGAGCCGGGTGGAGCCGGGAGGGTAGACGCCGCTGGCCATCCCGCCGATCACCGCGGTGCCCGGGCGTCGCTCCTCGAGGTCGTCGAGGAACGCGTCGGCCGGGAACGTGAAGGGGTCGGCGATCACGAGGTGGGTTCCGGAGCCCTCCGGCATCCCGACGAAGCGTTCCCCGTCGAAGGTCACCGCGTACGGCTCGACGCGGTCCGGGAGGCGGCCTAGCCACACGGCCACCGCGGGGCCGTCCTCGACCTCCCGCGGGCCCGCCACGACGGCCTGGCCGACGCACCCCACGACGGCCTCCGGGGACGCCGCCTCCCGGACCGCGTCGAGCACCTCGGCCGGCTCGTGATGGGGCGTGGAGAAGACGAGCGCCAGCGTCGCCCGATCGCGGAGGGGAGCGCGCGCGGCCATCGCGG
>DASUTW010000166.1:0-3167 GCA_036374395.1 Actinomycetota bacterium | reverse complement strand
GCGACCAGCCACCTGGGGGTGAGGAAGCGTGGCATCGGACCCGAGGATAGCCGGGCCCGACCGGCCTCAGCCCAGCAGCTCGCTCTTGCGGGCCTCCATCCGGTCGCCCAGCTCGCCCAGCTCCTCGTCGTCGAAGACCTGGCGGGCCTGCTGGAACATCTCGCCCTCTTCCTCCTCGATGTGATGCTCGAGGTTCTCCTTGGCCACCATGAGCTTCGCGCCCCAGGTCTCGTCGTCGAAGGGAACGCCCTCGAGCTCCTCCATCACCATGTCCACGACGTGGTGCTCCTCGTAGGCCTCGAGGGCGAGCTCCTTCGTCTTGGGGTGCTCCTTGAGGGCGGGGTAGAGGATCTCCTCCTCGATCGCCTCGTGGACGTTGAGCTCGCGGCGCAGCCTCTGGAAGAGGTCCTCGCGGGTCTTCACGCCTCGCTCGGTCGTCGACTCGAGCTCGTCCAGGATCTTCTTGACCTTCTCGTGGTCTTCCTTCAACAGCTTCAGCGCGTCCATCCGGCACCTCCCGGGTCCGTGGCGGCGCCCGGCGCGCCGCCAGCGCATCATTCCCCGGGCGTCGGGTCCCGAAGCCCCAGGATCCGGTCCAGGGTCTCCACCAGCCTGGCGGCGTGATGAGGGCCGAAGACGAGCGGGGGCCGGATCTTGAGGACCTCACCCCGCGGCCCCGTCACCCCGACGAGCACCCCGGCCTCGCGCATCGCGTCGGCGACCGGTGCGGCGGGCGAGGCCAGCTCGACGCCGATCAGGAGCCCCCGCCCCCTGACGTCGCGCACCTCATCGTGACGGCGGGCCATCGCACGGAGCTCCTCGAGCAGCACGCCCCCCACCTCCGCCGCGCGCTCGATCAGGCCCTCGTCGGCGATCACGTCAAGCACGGCCAGGGCTGCGGCCGCGGCGACCGGGTTCCCGCCGAACGTGGAGAAGACCTCCGTCGACTCGGCGAGCCTGGCGGCGATCTCGCGGCGCGTGACCACCGCCGCCACCGGGAACCCGTTCCCCATCGGCTTGCCCATCGTGACGACGTCCGGCGTCACGCCGTCGGCGGCGAACGACCAGAGGTGCTCGCCGGTGCGGCCGTGGCCGACCTGAACCTCGTCGGCGACGAAGAGCCCGCCCGCGCTCTGGATCTCCCGGGCCAAGTCCCGGACGTACGGGGATCCCGGGACGAGGATCCCGTCGCTGGTGAAGCCCCCGTCCAGGAAGAGGGCGGCGGGCCTCAGGCCGCGGGCGGCCAGCCGCTCGATCGCCCGGCCGGCCCCCTCCCCCGGGGGACCGAAGGTCTCCACGTGATCGGACGGCTCCCTCCACGTCTCCGGGGAGAGATCGGCCGTGGCCGCGCTCACCCCGTAGTAGGCGTGCGCGGTGACGATCGCGCCCGGGGCGTCGGTCCAGGCCACCGCCAACCGCCAGGCCAGGTCGTTGGCCTCGGTCCCCGAGTTCACGAGGGTCACGGTGTCGAGGGCCGACGGCATCGTGCCCACGAGACGCTCGGCGAGCTCGATCAGCGGCTCGTAGAGGTAGCGGGCGTTCGTCGCCAGCAGGCGCGACTGCCGGGCCACGGCCTCGGCCACCCTCGGGTGCGAGTGCCCCACGGTCGGGACGTTGTTGTAGGCGTCGAGGAGCCGCCGCCCGTCGGTCTCGACGATCCAAACCCCCTCGGCCCGGGCGGCGTGGACCGGGCGGCGGTAGGTGAGCGGCGAGAGCGCGGGGCCGAGGAGGCGGCGGCGGCGCCTGGCGAGGTCCTCGGTCGGGGCGGCCCGCGGCGCTCCCAGCCGCGCCGCCGCCTCCTCGGCCCCCATCTCGTCCAGCAGCCGCAGCAGCGGCCACGTCTCCTCGTCCCAGCCCGCTATGTACTCGGCGTTCTGCGGGTACCGTCGAACGCGCCAGGCGCTGATGACCACGGTGGCCGCCAGCCTCGCCTCGAGCAGGAGGGGCAGCAGCTCGATCTCCTCAGGCTCCAGGGGAGTGATCCGCTGGTAGCCGTCCAGCAGCACGCGCGCGGTCCTGAAGGCCTCGTCCCCCTCGCGGCCGCCCAGGACCGAAGCCAGCGCCGACGACAGGTCACACAGGAGCGCGGTGTGGCTCATGTCCCCTAGGTCCACGATCCCGGTCACGCGGCCCTCCTCGTCGAGGAGCGCGTTGTCGAGCGAGAGGTCGCCGTGGATCACCTGGGCCCGAAGGAGAGGCCACGCCGGGAGGGCTCGCTCCTCGAACCGACGCAGCGCCCGGTCGGCCAGCGCCCGAGCCTCCTCGTCCTCGATCTCACCCAGGAGGTGACGGAGGGAGAGCGCGTGCTGGACGTCCCACAGGATGACCCGCCCCGCCGCCGGGTGGAAGAAGCCGCGCAGGGCGCGCCCCAGCCGGGCCAGCACCTCGCCGAAGGCCCGCACGGCATCGAGGCCGAGCTCCGCCCCCGGCACCGAGGCGCGCCCCGGCAGCCGCTCGAACATCCGGATGAGGTGCCCGCCGACCTCGGCACGGTACGCAGGCGGGTCGGTCCGCACCAGCGGGATCGGCATGGCCAGGGGCAGGTCGGGGTCCACCCGCCGGACGTGCAGCGCCGCGGCCGTCTCCATGTCGAGGACCTCGGGCCGCTCTCCGGCGTTCGAGATCTTCAGGACGCCTCCGCCCAGCAGGAAGCCCTGGTCCCTCTCGCTGGCCAGCGGCGTCGCCGGCCCCTCCACACCGAAGAGCCGAGCCGCGATCGCGGAGGCCTCGTCGGCCGAGAACCTCGGCGGGTCGGCCTCGAGGACCCCTCCGGGAACGTCGTCCACGGCCGGCACGGTAGCGCGGAACCGCGGCCCGCGCCTCAGCCCGAGGCCTCGAGGGCCGAGACCGCCTCCTCCCACGCGGCCTCCAGCTCGGCGATCCGCTCGCGCAGCTCCCCGTGCCGACGGACGGCCTCGCCCACCTCCTCGCCCCCGGGGGCGTAGAAGCCCGGGTCGGCCAACCGCTCCTCGATCGCCCGGAGCTCGGCCGTGGCCCGCTCCAGCTCGGCCTCCACCCGCCGCACGGCCTCCCGCCCCTCGCGCAGACGCTCCCGCTCGCGGGCCGCAGCCCGCCGCCGCTCCTTCGCCTGGGGTGCCCTGGGCTTCGCCGCGGGCGGCCGCGAGGCGGGCCTCTCCGCCCCCTCCCGCTCCTTCCGGTAGAGGTAG
>DASUTW010000165.1:0-6468 GCA_036374395.1 Actinomycetota bacterium | reverse complement strand
GTTCGGAACGAACCCGCGCCCCGCCCCACACCATGAGCGAGACCGCAGTCGTCGAGACCGTCCGGCCGCCGCTCTGGCGGAACGTCCGAGTGCTGCGTGTGGCCGGCCAGGTCGTCTTCATCCTGGCCGTGCTGTTCGTGGGGCGGGAGATCTGGCTCAATCTCGTGTTCGGCGTCGAGCGGCAAGGCATCGACCTGTCCCTCTCGTTCCTCCAGGAGCGGGCGGGGTTCGGCATCAAGGAGGGCATCGAGTACTCGGCGAACGACACCGTGACCCGCGCGCTGCTCGTGGCCTTCGTGAACACGGTGATCGTGGCGTCGGCCGGCATCGCCCTCGCCACCATCTTCGGGCTCTTGATCGGGATCGGGCGGCTCTCGCCCAACTGGCTGGTCCGCAAGGTGACGCAGGTCTACGTTGAGATCTTCCGCAACACCCCGGTGCTCGTCATCATCATCTTCTTCTACTTCGGGGTGGTGCTCGCGCTGCCGCTGATCGGCGGGGGCGGCATCTTCGGCCTCGCCTACGTCTCGAACCGCGGCGCAGCTTTCCCGTGGCCGCGCGTCTCTGAAGGCGTCGGGCTGTGGGCGCTCCTGCTCGTGGCGGCCGTCGTGGCCGCCACGCTCGTGGCGCGCTGGCGGACGCGGTTCAACGAGCGGACCGGCGACCCCCACCATCGGGTGCTCTGGTGGCTGGGGACGTTCCTCGGGCTCGGCGCGGTGGCCTACGCGCTCACCGGCGGGCCGGTCGCGATCGACGTCCCCGACCAGGTGGGGCGGGGCTACGTCGGCGGGATCCAGATCTCCGGCGAGCTGTTCGGGGTGCTCGCCGGCCTCGTGATCTACACCTCCGCCTTCATCGCCGAGATCACCCGCGGCAGCATCCTGGCCGTGGAGAAGGGTCAGAAGGAAGCCGCGGAGGCCCTGGGGTTCTCGCCCTTCCAGCAGATGCGGTTCGTGGTCCTGCCGCAGGCGATGCGGATCGCGATCCCCCCCATCAACAGCCAGTACCTGAACCTGACCAAGAACACCAGCCTCGGCCTCGCCGTGGCGTATCCGGAGCTCGTGTCCGTCGGATCCACGATCATCAACCAGAAGGGCCGGTTCACCCAGGTGCTGGTGATCTGGATGCTGAGCTACCTCGCTCTCAGCCTCCTGATCTCCTTCGTCATGAACGTGCTGAACCGCATCGTCGCCTACCGGGGGGAGCGCTGATGGCCACCGTCGACGAGCAGCGGCTTCAGATGATCGCGGCCGAGGAGCGGCGCGCCGTCGAGGTCGCTCCGCAGGCCCGGCCGGCCACCCCCAGGGAGTGGCTGAAGGAGAACCTCTTCTCGACCTGGCGCAACGGGCTGGTCACGGTGATCACCGCCCTCTTCGTGGGCTGGGCCCTGTACCAGATCCTTCGATGGATCCTCGTGACCGGGGATTTCCAGGTGGTCAAGGCCAATCTGGCCTCGTACATGCTCGCCAGATTCCCCCGCGAGGAGGTCTGGAGGGTGTGGACGTCGCTGTACCTGGTGCTGGCCCTGGCCGGGCTGAGCTGGGGCTACTCCGAGCGCCACATCGCCTGGACGCGGCGCCGGATGGTGGAGGCGACGGTCCTCGTGCTCGGAGGGATCCTCGTGCTCGCCTACCTCCTCGACACGGTCCTGATCTGGATGCTGATCGCCGGCGCTGTGGCGGCGCTGTTCGTCCCGATGGCGGCGGGACGACTCCTCGCCCACCGGTATCGCCGTCCACTCCGGCGGGTCGTGATCGCGGGGTGGATCCTCATCTACCCGGCGATCCTGGCGATCCTGCTGCTGTTCGACGGGCCGTCCAGCCGGACGTGGGGGGGCGTGCTGCTCAACGTCATGGCCGGGAGCGTGGCGATCGTGGCCTCCTTCCCGATCGGCATCCTGCTTGCCCTCGGGCGCCGGAGCAGCTTCCCGGCGATCCGCACGTTCTGCGTCGGCGTGATCGAGCTCATCCGGGGCGTGCCGCTCATCACCCTGCTGATCTCCGGGGTGTTCATCCTGCCGCTGCTCCTGCCGCCTCAGCTGCAGATGCCGACGGTGATGCGCGTGATCGTCATGCTGACCGTGTTCAGCGCCGTGTACGTCGCCGAGATCGTGCGGGGCGGCCTGCAGGGCGTGCATCACGGCCAGTACGAAGCGGCACGGGCCCTGGGGCTGTCCACGACCCGGATGACCGCGCTCGTGATCCTGCCGCAGGCTCTGCGCAACACGATCCCTGCCCTCATCAGCCACTTCATCAGCCTGTGGAAGGACACCTCGCTGCTCGCCATCGTGGCGGGCCTGACGGACCTCCTCGCCGCGGCGCGGCGGTCGGCGGCGGGCCTGGAGTTCATCGGGGACAGCAAGGAGGCGCTGCTGGGCGCGGCCTTCATCTTCTGGGCCGTGGCGTTCACGGCGTCGCGGTGGAGCCAGCGCCTGGAGCGACGGGTGGGGGTGGGGGAGCGATGACCGACGACGAGCGGGTTGAGATGGAGCTCGAGGAGGCGAGGGTGATCGGGGACGGCGACGACCGGATGATCGTGGCCGAGGCCGTCGAGAAATGGTTCGGCGGCTTCCAGGCTCTCAAGGGCATCACCACGACCGTCCGGCGCGGCGAGGTGGTCGTGATCCTCGGGCCGTCCGGGTCGGGCAAGTCCACGTTCATCCGGACGATCAACCGCCTGGAGCGGCACGATGCCGGCCGGATCGTCGTCGACGGGATCGAGCTGACCGACGACATCCGGAACATCGAACGGGTCCGGTCCGAGATCGGGATCGTGTTCCAGTCGTTCAACCTCTTCCCCCACATGAGCGTGCTGCACAACGTCACGCTCGCGCCGCGGAACGTGCGCCGGCGGCCGAAGAAGCAGGCCGAGGAGAAGGCGATGCAGCTGCTCGAGCGGGTCGGCATCCCGGAACAGGCAGACAAGTACCCCGCCCAGCTCTCCGGTGGCCAGCAGCAGCGGGTGGCGATCGCCCGGGCACTGGCCATGGAGCCGAAGATCATGCTGTTCGACGAGCCGACCTCCGCCCTCGACCCGGAGATGATCAAGGAGGTCCTCGACGTGATGAGGGAGCTGGCCCGCTCCGGGATGACGATGATCGTCGTCAGCCACGAGATCGGCTTCGCCAAGGAGGTGGGGGACCGCGTGCTCTTCTTCGACGACGGGTTCCTGGTCGAGGAGAACACCCCCGAGCGCTTCTTCAGCCGGCCCGAGACCGACCGCGGGCGGCTCTTCCTCTCCCAGATCCTCTGAGTCGAGCCGGTAGGATGGGCGCCGGCATGACCGCGCGCATCATCGACGGGAAGGGGATGGCGGCCGAGATCCGCTCGGAGGTGGCCGCCCGCGTCGAGGCCCTGGCCGGCCACGGCGTCACCCCGGGGCTGGCCGCCGTGCTCGTGGGCGACGACGAGCCCTCGCGCATCTACGTCGGGGCGAAGCAGAAGGCGTGCGCCGAGGTCGGGATCCACTCCGAGCGCCACGAGCTCGCGCAGGAGGCCAGCGAGGAGGAGCTCCTCGAGCTGATCCGCCGCCTGAACGAGGATCCGGCGGTGCACGGGATCCTCGTCCAGTTGCCGCTCCCGCCCCAGATCTCCACCCTGACCGTGCACGAGACGATCGCCGTGGAGAAGGACGTCGACGGCCTCACCCCCGCCAGCGTGGGGAGGCTGGTGCGAGGCGAGGCCACCTACCTGCCGGCGACCCCCTTCGGCATCGTGGAGATGCTCGTGCGCACCGGCATCCCGATCGAGGGGCAGGAGGTCGTCGTGGTGGGGCGGGGGGCGCTCGTGGGGATGCCGCTGTCGATCATGCTCGCTCAGAAGTCCGAGCGCGGGAACGCCACCGTGACGATGTGCCACACACGGACCCGCGATCTCGCCCGCCACACGCGGCGGGCCGACATCCTCGTCGTGGCGGCCGGCCGTCCCGGGACGGTGACGGGCGACATGGTGAAGCCGGGGGCCGTCGTGATCGACGTGGCGGTGAACCGGACGGACGCGGGCCTCGTGGGGGACGTGGACTTCGAGAGCGCCGCCGAGGTCGCGGGCTGGATCACGCCGGTGCCGGGGGGCGTGGGACCGCTGACCGTGGCGATGCTGCTCGTGAACACCGTCACGGCCGCGGAGCGGCTCGCCGGCGGATGACCCTCCGGTCGGAGAGCCGGCTCGAGCGGCTCCTGCACGACGGCGTCTTCGCGGTGACGGCCGAGGTCGTTCCGCCTCGGGGAGGCGACCCGGAGCCCGTCCGCCGTCAGGCCAGGGACCTCGCGGGCTACGCCGACGCCGTCAACGTGACCGACAACCCGAGCTCTTCGGCCCACATGTCGTCGGTGGCGGGGGCCGCGCTGGTGGCGGGCGAGGGCCTCGAGCCTGTGGTCCAGGTGACGGTGCGGGATCGGAACCGCCTGGCGATCACGGCCGATTTGCTCGGAGCTTGGGCCCTCGGCGCGCGGAACGTCCTCTGCCTGACGGGGGACCCGGCCGCCATCGGCGACCATCCCGACGCCGTCGAGGTGAAGGATCTCGACGTCCTGGACCTGGTGCGATTCGTGACGACGATGCGGGACGAGGGGCGGCTGCTGTCGGGAGCGGCGGCGGATCCCGCTCCGCGATACTTCGTGGGCGTCGCCGACGTGCCGCTGGCCGAGCGGTACGACCCGGGCCGGCTCGAGGCGAAGATCGACGCGGGCGCGGACTTCGTCCAGACGCAGATCGTCTACGACCTCGACGCGCTGGCGGAGTGGGCCGACCGCCTCCGCCCGCGCGGGATCTTCGAGCGGGCGTTCGTGCTCGTGGGGGTGGCCCCGCCGAGGAGCTTGGGCTCCGTGCGATTCATGCAGGAGCACCTCCCAGGCGTGGTGGTGCCGGGATCCGTCATCGAGCGGCTGGAGGGAGCCCGCGACGACGCGGCCGCCGAGGGCGTGCGGCTGACGGTCGAGATCGTCGAAGGCCTGCGCTCGATCCCGGGGATCGGGGGGGTCCACGTGATGGGGCTGGGCCGTGAGGCCGCCGTCCGGGGGGTGATCGAGGGGGCCGGCCTCCTGCCCCGGCCCTGACCTCAGTCGAGGTCGCCGGCCTCGATGCGCTTCAGGCGCTGGTCGCGGACGAGCTCGCTCGACTCGATCAGGCGGTGCAGGCCCTCGGGCTCGTTCAGCGCGTTGGCCAGCACTCCGGAGAGGTCCCGCTGGGAGACGATCCCCACGAGCCTCCCTCCCTGGAGGACCGGGAGGTGGCGGATCCACTTCTCGGTCATGATCCCCGCGGCCTCGCGCAGCGAGGTGCCGGGGTCCACCGTGATGAGGTCCTTCGACATGACCTCCGAGATCCGGGTGGCCTCGAGGTCCGTCCCTGCGGCCACGGCCTTCAGCACGTCCCGCTCGGTGATGATGCCCACGAGCTCGTCTCCCTCGAGCACGAGGAGCGAGCCGGTCTGCTGCTCCCACATCTTCGCGGCGGCCGAGGCCAGCGTGTCGTCGGGGCGGTCGATCACCGCCGCCTTCGTCATGATGTCCGAGATCTTCATCGGCGCTCCTCGAGGGGGACGTAGGCCTGGTCGCGCGGGCCGATGTACTCGGACTCGGGGCGGATCAGCCGGTTGTCCGAGAGCTGCTCGCGCACGTGGGCCGTCCACCCGGCCACCCGGCTCGCCGCGAACACCGTCGTGAACAAGTCGATCGGGATCCCCAGGTAGTGGTAGACGGACGCCGCGTAGAAGTCGACGTTGGGGTAGAGGCCCTTCTCGTCCATCACGGCCTTCTCGATGCGCTCGGAGATCTCGTACCAGCGCGTGTCGCCGGCCCGCTCGCCGAGCTCCCTCGACAGCCGCCGCAGGTGGGTGGCTCTCGGGTCCTCGGTCTTGTAGACGCGGTGGCCGAAGCCCATGATCCGCTGGCCCTCGCTCAGCAGCCGCCGCACGTGGTCGTCGGCCTTCTCGGGCTGATCGATCTCGATCAGCATCTCCATCACGCGCTCGTTCGCCCCTCCGTGCAGGGGGCCCTTCAGCGCGGCGATGGCGGCGGTGATCGCCGAGTGCATGTCCGAGAGGGTGGAGGCCACGACCCTGGCCGCGAACGTGGAGGCGTTCATCGTGTGGTCGGCGTGCAGCACGAGGCAGACGTCGAGGGCCCGGGCGGCCTCCTGGTCGGGCTCCTCGCCCGTGAGCATCAGCAGGAAGTTGGCCGCGTGGGGGAGCTTCGGATCGGGCGGGACCGGCTCCTCCCCGCTCCTGATGCGGTGGTAGGTGGCGATCATCGTGGCGATCCGCGAGGTCAGCCTGACCGCCTTCCGCTCGATGCCCTCCTCGGAGTGGTCCCAGCCGTCGGGGTCGTAGGCCGAGGCGGCCGAGACGGCGGTCCGGAGCATCGACATCGGCGCGGACACCTCCCCGAACGTGGGGAAGAGGCCGCGCGTGAACTCCTCGAGCTCCCGCTCCTCGACGAGTCGCTCGGTGTACTGGTCGAGCTCGTCGGCC
>DASUTW010000164.1:0-10220 GCA_036374395.1 Actinomycetota bacterium | reverse complement strand
GATCTGGCTGGCCGTGCGTCTGCCGATGCTGGCGACCGCGAGGCCCGCGGCCGCCGAGCGGCACGGCCTGCGCGCCGCGGCCTGAGGCCGACGGGGCGCCCGCGCGGGGATGACTCCCCGCGCGGGCGCCCTCACGCCACCGTCCGCTCCAGCTCATCCAGGGAGCCCAGGAGGTCGTCCCCCAGGTAGACGCCGGGAACCCCCTCCCGCTTTGACGACACGGCGAACGCCGCTCCCGCGTAGAACACCGGCACCGAGGTGGCTGCCACGGCCTCGAGCGCCTCGAGGGCCGAGCGCCGAGCTCGCGTCCACTGCGAGGACAGCACCACCGCCGCCGGACCTACCTTGCTCACCGTGCGCAGCAGGCTGTCCACGGGGGTGCGGGCGCCGAGGACGACCGTCGGCCACCCGCGGCGCGCCAGGAGGAGAGCGAAGGCCTCGAGCCCGGTCGCGTGCGTCTCGTCCGGCGCCGTCGCCAGAAGGATGGGGGCCGGGCGGAAGGGTGGTGGCGCAGTGCGGCCGAGCCTCGCGATCCAGGTCCGGACCTCGTTCGTCGCCAGATGCTCCTGGGCCACGTCGCAGCGGCCCCCCGCCCATCGATCGCCCACCTCTCGCAGGGCGGGCAGGGCCACCTCCACCACGGCCCGCTCGATCCCGAGCCCGTCCGCGGCCTGGTCGAGGATCCACCGGATCCCCGCATCGTCGAGATCGAGGACGCGGTCCAGGAGCGTCTCGAGATGGGGGGTGGGCTCGACCGCGGGCGCGGGAGCCAGCCGGATCCTCCGCGCCGCGTCGCGTGCGCTCGCCCCCCGCACGATCTCGTCGCGCATGGCCCGGATCAGGTCGACCTCCTCCCGGGTGTACCGGCGGTGTCCACCTCCCGTGCGAGCGGGCGCCGGTACCCCGTATCGGCGCTCCCACGAGCGGATCGTGGGGATCGGCACGTCGACGAAGCGACTCACCTCCGAGATCGAGAGGCGGTCGGGGTCGGTCATGCCGGCACGATACGCGGGCGCTCGGAAACATGTCCAAGCTGCATCGACTCCGGACCGGGATGCAGAGGTTCGGGCGGAGGAGGGCCGGGGGGCATGGCGGCCCCCCCGCTCCCCTAGGCGGTCGCCGGGGCCTCCGCGGGCCCAGCGGGCTCCGGTTCGGCGCCCTCCAGCGACACGTTGGGCAGGATGCGGTCGAGCCATCCCGGCAGCCACCAGTTCCAGTCGCCCATCAGGCGCATCGTGGCGGGGACGAGCACGACCCGGACCAGCGTCGCGTCGAGGAAGACCGCCGCAGCGAGCCCGAACCCCATCGACTTGATCGGCACGAGGCTGGCGAAGGCGAACGCCCCGAAGACCGTCACCATGATCGCCGCCGCGCTCGTGATGATCCTCGCCGTGTGCTCGAGGCCCCATCCGACCGCCTCGGTGTTGTCCCCCGTGCGGAGGTACTCCTCGCGGACCCTGGCCAGCAGGAAGACCTCGTAGTCCATCGAGAGCCCGAACAGGATCGTGAACAGGAACAGCGGCACGAACGACTCGATGTGCCCGGTGGCCGAGAACCCCAGTAGATCCTCGAAGTGGCCCTCCTGGAAGATGAACACGACGATGCCGTAGGTCGCCAGCACCGAGGCCAGGTTCATGAGGATCGCCTTCAGCGGCAGGAGGATGCTGCGGAAGAAGAGCAGCAGCAGGAAGAACGAGAGCGTGAGGACCATCGCCACGACCGGGATGATCGAGCCCTCGATCTCGTCGTTGAGGTCCACGGTGAGGCCCGGATCCCCTCCGACGGCCACCTCTGCCCCTGCAGGCAGGAGCGCGGGCAGCTCCTCGCGGAGCCGGCGCACGAGCTCGCGGACCTCGTCGGACCCGGGGTCATCGGCGGTGACCACCCGCAGAAGCGTGGCCTTCCCCTCGTTCCCCACCATCGTCTGCACCACGGGGGCCGCTTCGGGCGACGCGGCCACCGCGCGAGCCTCCTCCACGCTCGCCACCGGAGCCAGCGTCGCGATCGAGTCCACCTGCACGATGCCCGGATCGCTCTGGAGCGCCCCGGCCACCTCGGCCACGTCCTCGAACCCGCTCTCGAGCACGCCCTCGGGGTGCTCGATCAGGATCTGCATCGGGGCGGCCTGCCCCTCGCCGAACGCCCCGGCCACCGCCTCGGCCGCCACCCGCGGCTCCGAGTCGGGCGGGAAGATGTCGGGCCCCGAGGTCCCCAGGCGCAGGTTCCGGGCCGGCAGCGCCAGCAGGGCCAGCAGGGCCAGCGACCCGATCAGGGCGAACCAGGGGCGTCGCATCACGAGCATCGCCCACCGGTGCCACAGGCCGCCCGACCGCTCCTCGTCCTTCAGGCGCCGCCGACCCAGGCGCAGGCTGTTGATCTTCCTCCCCACGAAGCCCAGCAGGGCCGGGAGGATCGTGAGCGCGGCCAGGCCGGCGACGGCCACCGCGATCATCGCGCCCAGCCCCATCGACCGGAACGCGGCGATGTCCACCAGCAGCGTGCCCGAGAGCGCGATCACGACCGTGAGCGCCGAGACCATGACGGCCTTCCCGCTGGTGGCCATGGCTCGGGCCACGGCCTCGGGCACGTCGTGGCCCTTCCCCAGCTCCTGGCGGTAGCGGCTCACGACGAACAGCGAGTAGTCGATGCCGACCCCGATCCCGATCATCGAGGCCACGTTCTGGGTGAAGATGCTCACGGTCGTCGTGGCGGCGACGAGCGAGATGATCCCGAACGAGATCGCCAGGCCGAACAGGGCGAGGGCCAGCGGCATCCCCGCCGCGACCAGGGACCCGAACGCGGCGATGAGGATCAGGAGGCTGATCGGCAGGGCGATGGCCTCCGCCCGCTCCAGGTCGTGCTGGGTCACCTCCGAGAACTCCGAGTAGAAGGGGGCCGCGCCGGTGAGGTAGACCTCGATCTCGCCTCCGTGCGGCACGGCGCCGTGCACGGCGTCGTGGAGCTCGTCGGCGTGCTCCAGGGCCTGGTCCTGGTCGTCGGTGAGGCCGACGGTGGACACGAGCGTCCGGCCGTCGGGGCCGATCGATCGCTCCGGCGTCGCGTACGGGTCCGTGACGTCTCCCACGCCCGGCGCCTCGACGAGGGCCGCCCTGACGTCCTCGAAGGCCTCCCGGAATCGCGGATCGTCCACGGGCACACTCTCGCTCCGCATCACGAGCTGGTCGCTGAACTCGAACTGCCCTGTGAACTCGCTCTGCACCGCGAGCTGCACCCGCTCCGACTCGGAGCCGGGCACCTCGAACCCTCCTTGGCTGAGCCGGCCCCCCAGCTCGCGCAGCGGCACGAACGCGGCCACCAGCGCCGCCACCCACACGGCCACCACCCACCACCGCCGGCGGACGGCGAAGCCGCCCAGGCGGTGGAACACCGACCTTCCGATCCCCTTCATGTCCCTTGCTCCTCGGCTCTGATCGCATCCAGCACCAACCCGGTGAGGGCCTCCGACCACCGCCGGAGATCTCCCGCACCTCTCGTCCCCGAGACGTGCTCGAGCCCGATGAACCCGGCCACCACGACCTCGGAGACCTCCCGGGGATCGAGGTCGTGCCGCACGTCCCCCTCCTCCTGACCCCGCCGCAGCAGCTCGGTCGAGAACTCGACCCAGGACTTGAACTGCACGTCGAGGACCGAGGCCAGCCTGGGGTCCCCGGAAAGCTCGCCGGCGAGCCTGCCCAGCGACCGAGCCGAGGGATCGGCGTCGACGCAGTCGGTGACCGCGCCCATCACGGCCACGAGCTGATCGACCGCGCGCGCCCCCTCTTCGATCGCCTCGGCGACCATCGCCTGCCACTCCTCGTGCTTCCAGCGGAAGACCTCGAGCGCGAGGTCCTCCTGGGAGTCGAAGTGGAAGTAGAAGGCGCCCTTGGTCAGGCCGGGGGCTCGCACGAGCTCGTTCATCGAGGTGCCGGCGTAGCCTCGCTCGGCGAAGGCCGCGGCGGCCTCCGTCAGGATCCGGCGGCGGGTCTCCTCGCCGCGATCGGTTCGAACCATGGCGCGGACTGTACATACCGACCGGTCGGTTCGTCAAGTCCCCTGGTTGGCGGGACCCGAGGACGGATAGGGTGGGGCAGGAGGAGGTGTGTTCGCATGCTTGAGGTCACCGAAGCCGCCGTCGGCGTGATCCGCCAGATCAGGATGGACACCCCCGGGGTGTCGGACGAGGCGAAGGCCCGCATCCAGCTCGTCGCCTCCGGCGAGGAGGAGCAGCCCGGCCTGGGGTTCGGCTTCTCCGACGAGGCGATCGAGGGCGATCACAAGGTCGCCGAGAAGGAGGACATCCAGGTGTTCCTGGCCCCCGAGCTCGTGGAGCCGCTCTCGGCTGCGGTCGTGGACGCCGTCCCGGCCGCGGAAGGCCAGCAGCTGGTGCTCCGCGAGCAGGACGTGGAGGGCTGAGCGCCGGCCCCCGCTAGCATGGGGGCGTGCCGGAGTATCCAGAGGTCCAGGCCCTCGCCGATCGCCTCGACGATGTGTTCCGCGGCGCCGAGCTCGAGGGCATCGACGCGATCCAGTTCTCGGCGTTGAAGACCGTCGAGCCGTCGCCGGAGTCCCTGATCGGGCGGCCACTCGAGAGCGTCGGCCGCCGCGGGAAGTGGTTGCTGTTCGACCTGGGCGGCCCGCGGATCGCGCTGCACCTCTCCCAGGGAGGCCGCGTGACCCTCGAGGACCCGCCCAAGCGATCGAGGCCTCGGGGCGGGGTCGTCCGGCTCCGGTTCGCCCGACGGCCCGGCCTCATGGTCCGTGAGTTCGGGACCGAGCGTCGCGCAGCTTGGCACGTCCTGGCTCCCGGCGACGAGGGGCCGCTCGCCGTCCTCGGGCCCGAGGCGACCTCGGAGGCGTTCGTCTCGTGGCTCCGGGAAGCCGAGGACACCCGTCGGGTCCACACGATCCTCCGCGATCAGCGGACCGTGGCCGGGATCGGCCGGGGCTACAGCGACGACATCCTCCACCGGGCGAAGCTCTCGCCGTTCGCCTCGCTGGCGAAGCTGGACGCCGAGGAACGGGCCCGGCTGTCCGAGGCCGTCCGGGAGGTTCTGGCCGAGGGCCTGGAGAAGGAGCGGAAGCGCGTCGGCGGCCTGCCCCCGAAGCTCGGGGAGCACTTCGCGGTGCACGGGCGGTGGGGCCGGCCGTGCCCGCGCTGCGGCGACGACCTCCGCCGGATCTCCTACGAGTCCCACGAGGTCACGTACTGCCCGAGGTGCCAGACCGGGGGGAAGGTGCTGGCCGACCGGAGGTTCTCGCGCCTCGTGAGGTAGGCGGAGGTTGGGGGGCCCGGCGGGCGGGAGTACGATCGCTCCGTCCGTCTGGGGGGGAGGGCCCGCCATGGCAATCGCGATCTCGATCACCGACCTGGTCAAGACCTACGGCTCCACGGTGGCCCTCGACGGCCTCGACCTGGAGGTCCCGGCCGGCGAGGTCCACGGCTTCCTGGGGCCGAACGGCGCGGGGAAGACCACGACGATCCGCATCCTCCTCGGGCTGCTCCGCGCGGACCGGGGGACGGTCAGGGTGCTGGACGGCGATCCCTGGGAGGACGCCGTGGACCTGCATCGGCGGATCGCCTACGTCCCCGGCGACGTGGAGCTCTGGCCCAACCTCACGGGCGGGGAGACGATCGACCTCCTGGGACGGCTGCGGGGCGGCCTGAACCCCACCCGCCGCGACGAGATGATCGAGCGGTTCGACCTCGACCCCACGAAGAAGGGCCGGACCTACTCGAAGGGGAACCGGCAGAAGGTGGCCATCGTCGCGGCGCTCGCCTCCGACGCGGAGCTGCTCCTGCTCGACGAGCCCACGGCCGGTCTCGACCCGCTGATGGAGGTCGTCTTCCAGGACGTGATCCGGCGCTTGAAGGCCGAGGGGCGGACCGTGTTCCTCTCGAGCCACATCCTGGCCCAGGTGGAGAAGCTGGCCGACCGGATCAGCATCATCCGGCTGGGGCGGATCGTCCAGTCGGGGACGCTCGCCGAGATGCGCCACCTCACCCGGACCACGATCGAGGCCCACACGGCGACGCCGGTCACCGGGCTCGACGCGCTCCCGGGCGTGTACCACGTCGAGGCCACGGACGCGCGGGTCCGCTTCGCGGTGGACGGGGAGCACCTGGACGCCGTGGTGAAGCACCTCTCCGGGTTCGGGATCCGCGCCCTGACCAGCCACCCGCCCACCCTGGAGGAGCTGATGCTCCGGCACTACGACGACGAGCTGGAGGGAGCGGGCGCCGGAGGGAGCGAGTGACGACGACGGTCGAACGTCCCGCGGTCCGCGCCGGAACCTCGGCCTTCACCGGAACGGGGCTGCTGGCGAGGGCGATCGTCCGGAGGGATCGGGTCCGGCTCGGCGTGTGGGTGGGAGCCATCGCCCTCTCGGTGGTGGCGTTCGTGGCGAGCCTCCCCCAGTACTACACCGACGCGGCGCAGCGACAGGCCCGGGCCGAGCTGATGGCGAACCCCGGTCTCCGGGCCATCGCCGGGCCCGGGTACGGGCTCGACGACTACACGTTCGGGGCGATGGTCGCGCAGGAGTTCCTGAGCTGGACCGCCGTGTTCGTGGCGCTGATGAGCTTCCTCCTCGTGGTGCGGCACACCCGCGCCGAGGAGGAGACCGGGCGGGCCGAGCTGGTCCGCTCCGCGGCCCTCGGGCGCCATGCGCACACAGCGGCTCCGCTGGTCGTCCTCGTCGGCGCGAACGTTCTGCTCGGCGTTCTGCTCGCCGTCGGGCTCGGATCGCTGGGGATGGAGGGGGTGGGGTGGGGTAGCTCGTGGCTCTTCGGCGCCGCGCTCGCCTCGGTCGGCGTGGTGTTCGCCGCGGTCGCCGCGGTGACGTCGCAGGTGAGTTCGCACGCGCGGGGCGCCGCCGGCCTGGCCGGCTTCGGGTTCGCCTTCGCCTACCTCATCCGCGCCGCAGGCGACATGAGCGAGGTCGGGGGCGGCTTCCTCTCGTGGCTCTCCCCGATCGGCTGGGCCCAGCAGACGAGGGTCTACGTGGACGATCGCTGGTGGCCGCTCGTCCCATCGGTGGCGCTCGCGGCCGTGCTCGTGCTCGTGGCGTTCCGCCTCTCGACGCGGCGGGACTTCGGGGCGGGTCTGGTCCAGCCGCGCCCCGGCCCGGCGAGCGGATCCCGCCTGCTCTCCAGCCCGCTCGGGCTGGCCTGGCGCCTGCAGAGGACGAGCGTCATGTGGTGGAGCGCGGCGATGTTCGCCTTCGGGCTGGGGTACGGGGCGCTCGCCGGCGAGGTCGAGCGGTACGTCGGGGAGCTCTCCGAGGTGGTGCAGGACTGGCTGGAGGACATCGGCGGCGACGCCGTCATCGACTCGTGGCTGGCGGTCCTGGCCTTGCTCGTCGGCGTCATCGTCGCGGTGTTCGCCGTGCTGTCCGTGCTGAGGCCGCGGAGCGAGGAGACGGCCGGGCGGGCCGAGCCCGTGCTCGCCGCCTCGGTGTCCCGGGTCGGATGGGTGGCGAGCCACCTCGCCGTCTCGCTCGCCGGCAGCGTCGTGCTCCTGGCCCTGGCCGGCCTGGGTCTGGGGATCAGCGCATCGGCCGCGCTGGGGGACGCCTCCGTGATGCCGAGGCTGCTCGGGGCCACCCTCGTGTACATCCCCGCGGTCTGGGTGACGGTGGGGATCGGCGTCGCCCTGTTCGGCCTCGTGCCGCGGGCCACGCGGCTGGTCTGGATCGTGATCGCCTACGCCGGCCTGATCGGCATGTTCGCCGAGCTGCTGGGGTTCCCCGAGTGGACCGTCGACGTCTCGCCGTTCGGGCACGTCCCGCTCGTCCCCGCGGTGGAGGTGGCGTGGACGCCCCTGCTGGTCCTCACCGCGATCGCGGCGGTGCTGACCGCCCTGGGGCTCTACGGGTTCCGGCGGCGGGACCTCGCTGCAACCTGACGACTCCTCCGGCCTCCTTGCCAACGCGCCGGGTCCATCGCAAGATGGGTGGCACGGGAGAAAGGAGGTGGTCCGATCGTGCATAGACGTTCGACGACCCCCGAGGTGACTGGCTGCTGAGGCCGTCCCTCCGCGGGTAGGGGTCACCTCCCCGCCCGTGCGCCGGGACGAGAGCCCCGGCGGAATCCAACCAGATCACCCTCATCGCGGGCCCCGGCGTGGTCGGGCCGGGCGAAGCCGGAAGGCGGAAGCGCTCGCGGTGGAGCAGCGAAGGTGGGGCCGGGATCGACGAAGTCGATCCCGGCCCCACCCGTTCCCTCCCGCGGCATCCGCGGCGACTCCGCTATCATCAGACCCGACGCCGATCCGAGGAGATGGCATGCAGCTGACGCCGACCGCCGCCGAGAAGGTGAAGGAGCTCCTGGCCCAGGAGGGGCACCCGGAGGCCGCGCTGCGAGTGGCCGCCCAGCCGGGCGGCTGCTGCGGCTACCGCTACTCGATGGCACTCACCGATCAGATCGACGAGGCGGACCAGACCGTCGAGCACCACGGCGTCAGGGTGGTGATCGACTCCGAGAGCGTCCCGCTCCTCGACGAGGCCACGATCGACTTCGTGGACTCGCTGGAGCGGAGCGGCTTCGCCATCGAGAACCCCAACGCCGGGGGCGGCTGCACCTGCGGCCACTGAGGCCGCCGCAGCCCGCCCGCCCCCTTCGGCTCGCCTCGCCCCCATCGGTGGTTCTCCCTACGGCTCCGACCGCATGCCCATAGGGCGAGATTCTCAAGGAGGTCGCCCGGACGACCGATAGGACCAGCACGCCTTCGGACGTCCGGTTGGCTGAGAGAGGAGGTGGGCATGTCGACCCGGTTGCTCCGGGTGACGTTCGCGCTCGGTGTCCTGACGGTGCTCGTGACCCTCTGGAGCGCGGAGCGCAAGTGGTAGCCGTCGGACGCCCCGGCTCCGCCTCCCCGGGGCGTCCGCACGTTCCGCGAAGGGGGGCGTCCGTGACCGCGCGACGCCGCATCACCACCTACGTGGGCCTGGTGTGCATCGCGGGCCTCCCCCTCTTCGCCTGGCTGATGGCCACGAACGGCCTGAGCGCCGCTCGGATCGCCTTCTGGACCCTCTGGCCGTTCACCGCTTTCGTGGTGGTGGGTCAGTTCCTCCCCGTCAGGATCCCCCGAGAGGGCGAAGAGGAGGAGGAGATCACCACCTCCTCGACCTTCTCGTTCGCCATCCTCCTGGCGACCGGACCGGCCCCCGCCGCGCTCGCCCTGGCCGTGGGATCCTTCGCCTCCGACCTGATGCGCCGGAAGCCCCCGTGGAAGGCGGGGTTCAACGTCGCCCAGTACACGCTCTCGATCATGGCCGCCCATCTCGTCCTCGAGACGATCGGCTTCACGTACCTCTTCCAGGGCGACTCGGCCAAGGTCGAGATGCACACGCTCAACCTCCTTGCCGTGCTGCTCGCCGCGGTGGCCTACTTCGTGGTCAACAACACCGTGACCGGGATCGCCCCGGCCCTGGCCCAGGGCCTGCCCGTGGGGCCGTACCTCCGTCGGGACTTCGGGGTCCAGGCGAGCATCGCCGCCGTGCTGCTCGCCCTCTCCCCCGTCGTGGTGGTGGCCGCCCAGCACAGCCTCCTGATGGTGCCCCTGCTCGGCCTCCCGATGGCCGCCGTCTACAAGGGGGCGCGCGTGTGGCTGGAGAAGGAGTCTCAGGAGCACCAGGCGAAGCACGACGCTCTCACCGGGCTCCCCAATCGCGCGCTCTTCTACCAGCGGGTGCGGCGCGAGATCCACCGGCGGGCCAAGAAGCCGGGCTCCTTCGGCGTGATGATCATCGATCTCGACCGCTTCAAGGAGATCAACGACACGCTCGGGCACTACGCGGGCGATCAGCTCCTGCGGCAGATCGGGCCCCGGATGCGAGACGTCCTCAGGGACGAGGACGTGATCGCGCGCCTGGGCGGCGACGAGTTCGCCGTGCTGATGCCCGATCTGCCCGACGAGATGGCCGCCCTCCAGGTGGCCGAGCGGCTCCAGGAGGCCCTGGAGACGCCGTTCACGGTCGAGGGGCTGCTCCTCGACGAGGACGCCAGCATCGGGATCGCGATCTACCCGGGGCACGGGGTGAGCCTCGACGACCTCGTGCGGCGAGCCGACGTGGCGATGTACCTGGCCAAGGAGACCCATTCCGGCTTCGAGCTCTACGCCCCGGAGCGCGACCAGCACAGCCTGGGGCGGCTGACGCTGCTGGGCGAGCTGCGGCGGGCGATCGAGCGGGATCAGCTGGTCCTCTTCTTCCAGCCCAAG
>DASUTW010000163.1:0-3335 GCA_036374395.1 Actinomycetota bacterium | reverse complement strand
AGACGAACCGGTAGGTTCCCTCGGTGGTCCCGGCCTCGACGACGAGGACGACGGAGGCGGCGCCCATCTCCACCTCGCCGCATCGCGGACACGTCGCGCGGATCGTGGTCATCTCACCATCCGTATCGGCAAGCGGGGAGGCGACTTTAGACGGGCCGGGCTCAGGCGTATCTGGCGAGCGCTTCCTCAGCCATGGCCCGCGCCGTCTCCCGCAGCTCGGGGGGGTCGAGCACCTCGACGTCGGTCCCCACGCGCAGCACGAGCTTCGCCACCCAGGCCAGGTCGGGGGTGGGGAGAGTGACCTCGAGCCCGCCGTCGACCTCCTGCTCGTCGTCCACCTCGTAGTACTCCGCCACCCACCGGGCCCGAGGCCCGAGGCGGAGGCGGACGGCTACGTCGCGACCGGTGGGCGTGTAGAGGGGCCGCCCGGCGCCGGCCAGCCCCCTGGGCTCGAACGGGTCCCCGGTGCGCCGCGCCTCGCGGATCCGGTCGATCCGGAACAGCCGCTCCCCGTCGCGGAGATGGTCCCAGGCGACCGCGTACCAGTTGCCGAGCGCGCTGAAGACGTGCTCGGGATCGATCCTGCGCGTCGTCACCTCGTCGCGGCTGGCCGAGTAGTAGTCGATCTCCAGGGTCTCCCGCCGCTCCACGGCCCCTCGCACGGCATCCAGCGGACCGGAGGGCTTCCCCTCCCCCGCCTCGATCTGGAGGCCGCCCAGCGTCTCGCCCAGGTGCTCCTTGAGCTTGTCCAGGGCCGACCGGAGGGCGTCGGCCTCGCTCAGACCCTGCGCGCCGAGGAAGACCGTCCCCTTCAGGTACAGGGCGAGGGCCTCGGCCGGTGTCAGGCGGACCGGCCGCTGGAAGTAGTCGGCCATCCCGATCCACACCCGGCCGTCCTCGATGTCCACCTCGATCAGGTTGCCGGGGTCGTACGGGGGGAGCCCCGTCACGAACAGCAGGTTGAGGTCCTTGGTGAGCGAGCGCGGGTCCACGTCGAAGAGCCGGCCGAGCTCCTCGAGGGTCGTGCCGGGGTGGCGGATCACGTAGGGCACGATCGCCAGGAGGCGCTCGATGCGGCGGGCCACCTTAGAGGGAGGCACGGATCTCCTCCAGGGATCCGGCCAGCCACCGGCGGAGATCCTCCGGCGCCAGGAGCTCGGCGTCCGGCCCGAACGCCCGGACCCAGCCCAGGAACGACTCGTCGGTCGAGGCTGGGACCTCGAGCACCGTCCACCCGTCGGCGCGCGTCTCGACCACCGTCGAGCCGGGAGCCTGGTCCCGGGCCCACCATGCCACCTTCGGCGAGAAGGCCACGGTGGCGGTGGTCTGGGGCTCCCCGACTCCCCAGGGCCCGCTCCGGAGCCGGTCCCGGGCGTCGAACCTCTCGGGAGGCGCCTCCGCGTCGCCGGCGTCCTCGAGGCCCTCCACGATCCGCGAGAGCCGGAAGCTCCGCACATCCTCGGCCGAGCGGTCACGTCCCACCAGGTACCAGGCTCCCCGGGAGCAGACGAGGCCCCAGGCGTCGACCTCCCGATCGGATACCTCGCCGCCGGTCGGCCGGTAGGCGAAGCGGACGAGGCGCCGGCGGGCCACCGCGTCCGCGGCATCCATCACGTTCACGCTCGAGTCGTCGAGCCCCGGCACCCGGCGATCGACGAGCCCCGAGATCACCGCCGTGTCCGCGTCCCGGGCCAGCTTCCCGAAGGCCTGGGCCGCCTCCTCGTAGGGGCCGGGAGCGTGCGCGGCGATGAAGAGGGCCGCGATCTCCTCGGGCGTGAACGAGATCTCGGGCAGGTAGTACCGCTCCTTCGGGATGTGGTAGCCCACCTCGACCTCGTAGACGTCGGTGCCGCCGGTCTCGATCGGGATCCCGATCCGGCGGAGGTCGTCCTTGTCCCGCTCGAACTGGCGCTTGGCGACGTCGCGGTCATCCTGCGTGTAGGCCCCCATCTCGTCGCGGATCTCGTCGAACGTGAGGGGACGGGGGGCGTTGAGGAGGAGGGCGACCAGCTTGAGGAGGCGCTCCAGGGGCTCCATCGCGGCCCGATAGTACCCAGTCCGGGGGCGGGGGCGACGGGCGCCGGCTCGGGCCGTCTACGATACGCGGGTGATCCGACTCAGGCACGGCGTCGTGCGCTCGGTGGAGGCCCCTCGCCCCGGCCTCCTCGAGCTCGGCGTCGAGGTGGAGGGGAGGAGCGAGCTCGCGATCGCCTACCCCGAGCTGACCGGCCCCGTGCGGGAGGGCGACCGCGTGCTCCTGAACACGACGGCCGTCGCCGAGGGGCTGGGCAGCGGCGGCTACCATTTCGTGCTGGCCGTCGAGGGGGCCCCCGATGCCGATCCCCCCGGCGAGGGGCACGTCATGAAGCTCCGCTACACGCCACTCCAGGCGAAGGTGCTCGCCGTCGAGGAGCAGGACAGCCCGGATCGCGAGGCGGTGGTGGATGCCGACTCGCTGGACGGCCTCCCCGTGGCCTGGATCCCCCTCCACTCGATGCTCGGCGCGGCCTGCGCCGGGGCCAGGGCTGCCGGGGCCCGGCGGATCGCGCACGTGATGACCGACGGCGCCGCTCTCCCCATCTGGCTCTCGCGCCAGGTCCACGAGCTGCGGGAGGCGGGCCTCCTCGACGCCACGATCACGGCGGGGCAGGCCCTGGGGGGCGACCGGGAGGCCGTGAACGTCTTCTCCGCCCTCCTTGCGGCCCGCGAGATCGAGGAGGCGGACGTGGTCATCGTGGGCGACGGCCCGGGAAAGGTGGGCACCGCGACCCGCTGGGGAGCGACCGAGGTGTCCGGCGGGCTGGCCCTCCAGGCCGCGGCCATCCTGGGCGCACGGGCCATCGCCGCCGTCCGGATCAACTTCGCGGATCCCAGCTACCGCCACCACGGGCTCTCCCCCCACTCGCTCACGGTCCTGACACGCGTGGCGAGCCCCGGGGCGCACGTGGCCGTCCCGCTCCTCGAGGGCCGGCGGCGCGACGCGGTCTGGGAGGCGATCCGGGAGGCGAAGCTCGAGGAGCAGCACCAGGTCGTCGAGGTGACCGGGCAGCCCGCGCTCGACCTCCTGGCTGAGCGCGGTGTGGCGGCGGAGACGATGGGCCGGAAGCTCGAGGACGAGCCGGAGTTCTTCCTGGCGGCCGGCGCGGCCGGCGTGCTGGCGGGCCGGATGGCGGCCGGGACGGAGCGCTGGAAGGCGGGGACCTGATGGTCCCGACGCTCGAGGTGACCTTCAACGCGAGCGGGGCGGCCGAGGCCGGGGCCCGCGGCCGGGTCGTGTGCGTGGTGGACGTCGTGGACTCGTCGACCAGCGCCGAGGCGGCGCTGTCGGCCGGCGC